>JAFREV010000206.1 GCA_017434685.1 Mogibacterium sp. | reverse complement strand
GGGATTTCCTCGGAAAGTTTCATGACTGATGAGGATGCACAACATGCTGTAGGGATGGCGGCTATAAATGTTGGAGAATTAGTTAAACACTTATCCGAAGATATAAGAACAGAGAATCCTGATATTCCGTGGAAAGAGGCCGCGGGTCTCCGTGATGTTGCTGCTCATTCATATGACACAATCAGAATGGAGGACCTCTATGATACGATAATCACTGACTTTCCTGAATTAAGGGAGAAACTGCAAAGTCTCACTTAAAGGGTCGAGTACAACTCTTCCCGGATGGTGCATGAACAATCAAGGTTTTCGGAAAAATTCCGGAAATCTTTTTTTCTTTAAGTTTCAGTTAAGTTTCGTTGTTTATCATACGCACATAAAGAAGATAAAGAAAGTGAAGGAAAGCAGCAATGGGATTCAAGACAGTATTCAAGAGATACGAACTCAAATACATGATTACAAAAGAGCAGAAAGAAGAAATCCTTAAAGCGCTTTCTCCGTATATGACAATAGATGAATACGGCAGGACCACGATCAGGAATATCTACTTTGATACAGATGACTACATCCTGGCACGTCATTCCATAGCAAAGCCTGACTTCAAAGAAAAGCTCCGCATAAGAAGTTACTCCAAGGCGGATGATAACAGCACGGTCTTTGTGGAGCTCAAACGCAAATATGACGGAGTTGTTTATAAGAGAAGAGTTGCTCTTTCGGAGCATGAGGCCAAGGACTGGGTACATGGGCTCAAGACGCCGGATATCCATCACAAGGAGCCTCAGAAAACAAAGGAAATAGATTACTTTTTCAATATGTACAACGGGCTCCATCCGGCTCTTTACCTCAGCTACGAACGAGAAGCTTACAAAATGAGAGACGGCGGAGACTTCAGAGTCACCTTCGATGAAAACATAAAGGCAAGGGATTACGATATCTCTCTCGAATCGGATGTATATGGGACAAATCTGATCGAAGCTGACAAAGTGCTGATGGAGCTCAAATGTTCAGGAGGCCTGCCACTCTGGATGGTAGATATACTATCTGCGCATAAAGTATACAAGAGGTCTTTCTCAAAATACGGAACAGCGTATCAGACTCTGCTGTATCCGGAGACGGAAGTTGGACTTTCTACAGAAAAGGGATCAGAGACAGCATTCGATACAAATACAGAACGTAAAACGTATACCGCAGGAAGAGAAAAGCACGCGAGACGAAGACTTTTCAGCTTCGGTCGCCAGAGCATAACAGCATAGCAAACAACAAACAGCCCATAATAAATTCTTCATAACAAATTCTTCACACCTTCATAGCTTTGGGAAGACCCCGGACTTCGGCCCGGGATCTTCTCTTTTTTTGCTACAGGCGGCGAAACTTGGGGTGAAAAAAACATAATTACTTACTTAAAAACAAATACACCTCCCGATAAGTAAAAATATAGAGTTCAGGGAATTACCTTTACTTACTAAAGCCTGATAATAGTTTCCCGATAAGTAATAAGCTGAGAATTCGTTCCTTGATCTTATAAATTTTTACTTACTATTTAATCTTTTTCATACTTAAGTAAGTAAAAAGTAGCTACGGAAATGATTCAGATTACTTACTATCAGCGCGAAAAGAAAATTCGTAAGTAAAAAAGAATCTAATGTTACTTACTCGTAGCCTGTTGAAGATGCTTGGTAAGTAAATGGGCATATCAATGATTACTTTTTTTCTTGCGGTTTTAGTTTGGTTTTAGTTTCGGGGATTAATATGTGGCTGTAAACAAGAGGAAAAGGCGCAGCCACATCCGGCCAAACAGCAATCAGGAGGGTTGAAGATGGAAAACTTACTCAATGGAATCTACGAAACAGGAACAACGACATCGATAAGCATGGCTCAGTTCGGAGCATCATTTGGAACTGCAGCTCTGCTCGGAATAATCATAGCGATTGCATATATGTACAACACTCGCTACTCAAAGAGCTTTGTGGTCACACTGGCCATGCTCCCCGCTATAGTCTGCGTGATCATAGCTATGGTAAACGGCAGCATAGGAGCCGGAGTTGCGGTTGCAGGAGCATTCAGCCTCGTGAGATTTCACTCAGTTCCGGGAACTGCCAAGGAGATATGCGCGATATTCCTCGCAATGGGAACGGGTCTCATCACCGGCATGGGCTACCTCGGACTCGCAGCGGTATTCACTGTAATACTCTCACTGGCCATTGCGATTACAAACAAGCTGGACCTTGGAACAAAGAAAAATTCGGACAAGTACAAGAGCTTCCGGATCATGATGCCGGAAGACCTCGACTACACGGGAGTATTTGAGGAGCTCTTCGATCAATACACAAGTTCTTATGAGCTGGTCAATGTCAGGACGACCAATATGGGAAGCATGTTCAGGCTCACATATGATGTGACACTGAAGGACCCCGCAAAGGAGAAGGAACTCATAGACAAAATCCGCGTAAGAAACGGCAATCTCGAGATTAACGTCTCCAGGCAGGCCACGGCAGCAACAGAACTGTAAACATCGGGAGGAGGATAAAGATATGAAAGACCAGAGATATATACAAGGCAAAGGCGCGTTTACAAAAGCGCTTGCGGGGGTGGCGGCACTCGTGCTGGCACTCATACTGACACTGACATCCTGCGGCAGAGCTGCAAATACAGGCGACTCCGGTACAGATATCACGACAACGTCTGCAGAATCATCAAATGCAGCATCGAAAGCCGAGATGTTCACAGACAGAGACCTGTCGGCGGACTACGATGAAAGCTCTGCAGTTACAATCGAGCTTTCCGGCACTTCAGCCAAAGCAAGCAGCACAAACGGCGTAAGCGTATCCGGAAGCATTGTGACAATTACCAAAGAGGGCACGTACATAGTAAGCGGAACTCTTACTGACGGACAGATAATCGTCGAGGCTGACGATACAGCCAAGGTGCAGATAGTCCTGGACGGAGCTGAGATCACAAGCAAAACATCGGCAGCAATTTATGTAAAATCCGCAGACAAGGTTTTCGTCACAACGGCCAAAGGAACGGATAACACCCTTGCAAACGGCGGCAGCTTTACGGCTGACGGAGATACGAACATCGATGGCGCGGTGTTCGCAAAGGATGACATCACATTCAACGGAAGCGGCACTCTTACCGTAAACTCACCGGCAGGACACGGAATCGTGGGCAAAGATGATGTCAAGCTCGCAGGCGGAACTATTACGGTCAATGCAGCAAACCACGGAGTCCAGGCCAACGACAGCGTGAGAGTGGCACAGGGAACATTCACGATCAACGCAGATGCAAAGGACGGTGTCCATGTATCGGATAATGCAGATGCAGAGGAAGGCACGACTTCAGACAGTTTCTTCTATATGGCAGACGGCAGCCTGATTATCAGCGCAGGTGACGATGGTATCCATGCGGATGCTGCGGCTACGGTCGAGGGCGGCTCAATAGATGTGAGCAAGTCTTACGAAGGACTCGAAGCGCTTGCAATCAAGATTTCAGGCGGAGATATCAAAGTGGCTGCAACAGATGACGGTTTT
>JAFREV010000021.1 GCA_017434685.1 Mogibacterium sp. | reverse complement strand
TTTGGCGGTGTTCTCAGGGTCGTTGTAGTAGCCCATCATTATGGTCGGTCCGCGGAAGCAGATCTCACCGATGCCGTTATCGTCTGCACCGAGTATCTTGCACTCGGTGAACGGCAGGAGATGACCTGCGGAAGTGTTTTTCATATATTTCCTCTTGACCGGGTTGAGTGCGACTATTGGGGAGCACTCGGTCAGGCCGTAGCCCTGTATGGCGCGGAAGCCCACATTGCAGAAGAAATCGAGGATTGCTCCGTCTATTGCGGCTCCGCCCGAGATCATGGTGTGGAGTCTGCCGCCGAATAAAGCGGTGATGTCCTTGGTCACGGCCTTAGGCAGTTTGAGCTTGAAGCGGCGAGCCTGGCGGTTCATCATCATGAAGGTCTGGAGGTTTTTCTCTCCTCCTTTTTCCTTTACGGCTTTGAGTATTTTATTGTAGAAATTCTCGATGATAACAGGCACCGAAAGGAGTATGGTCGGTTTGACCTCGGCGATGTCCTTTCGGATGTATTTCAGACCGCGGCAGAACGCGATGGTCGCGCCGCTGTATACGCAGTCGAGGAATGTGCCCGTGCACTCATATGCGTGATGCATAGGAAGTATCGAGAAACATATATCTTTAGGTTTGGCTTCCATCATGGTCTGGCAGAGCATTGCGTCGAGAATGAGGTTTCTCGTGCTGAGCATGACGCCCTTGGAGACGCCTGTCGTACCGGATGTGAATAGTATGGCGGCGAGGTCGGTGTTGATGATCTGAGCGTCGATGTAGCGACGGTCGCCGTTTTGCACCATCTTGCGGCCTACTTCACGGAGGTGCCACCAGGAGAGAAGTCCGTTTTCGCTATCTTCGTCATCGTCCATATCCGCGTTGATGACGTATTTGATGGAAGTGTCTCCTGCGGCTTTTATATTCTTAAACTTCTCGTAGTATTTCTTGTTTACCGTGATTACGGCTTCGAGTTCGCCCTTGATGGCAAGCTGGTGGAGTTCGTTCTCCGGAAGCTCGCGGTCGAGAGGTACGACAACACCAACACCGCCTGTGATGGCGAGGTAGGATTCGCCCCATTCGATGGAGTTACGGCCGATAAGTCCGATGTGTCTGTCCTCGAGACCGAGGTTTATCAGAGCGGTGCCGAGTGCGTTGACGTCTTCTCTGCACTGGCGGTAGCTGAGCTCTCTGAAAGGCTCGTTTGGCTTATACTTTTGCATGAATACAGGCAGATCGCCGTAGTTGTCTGCACTGTAATTGAGCATGTCTTTGATGTCTGTGACGATATGCTTGTCTCTGAAGAGGTAGCGCTTGTCCTTGGATGATTTGAGTTCGTCGATCATGCCCTGGATTACTTCGCGCTCGCGTCTTTTTATGTTTCTGTATACTGAATCTGAATATCTGCTTCCCATTATTTCCCCTAAATAACGGCCGTTATAGCGCGCCGGTCCGCTTTCTTGTGATAAAATACTTTACAATAGAGTACATTGTACCACATTCGAGGGCGTGTAGACAGAAAAACACCAAAACAACAAAGAAGGCGCGCGCCGGTGTGAGATAATGCGATGAAGTAATTAAAAGGAGACTTTTTTTAAATGGAAGAAATCAGGATTATTGATTTGAAGGAAAGCATACTTGCGGATAATGACGCGGATGCTGAAAAACTCCGCTCGGAATTGGACGAGCAGGGGACTTATTATATAAACGTGATGTCGTCGCCGGGATCCGGCAAGACATCGACCATACTCAGGCTTATCGAGGAGCTACGATGCAGATACAAGATAGGTGTGCTCGAAGCGGATATCGACGGTGACGTAGATACGAGGACCATGCTCGATGCGGGCGTGGCGTCGGTGCAGCTTCACACGGGTGGCATGTGCCATCTCGATGCGGATATGAGCAGACAGGGGCTTAAGGAGGTAGGGTCGGAAGATCTAGACCTCGTCATACTCGAAAATGTGGGCAATCTCGTTTGCCCGGCTGAGTTCGACACGGGAGCGCATATGAATCTCGTGATTCTCTCTGTTCCTGAGGGTGACGACAAACCTCTGAAATACCCGTTGATGTTCCAAGAGGCGGATGTCGTGGTGGTCAATAAGATTGACGCCATGGAGGTCTTCGACTTCAACCCAGAGAGGTTCAAGAGCAATATTGCGAGCTGCTGTCCGGACACTGAGATGTTTATGGTGTCCGCCGCGACGGGAGATGGGATGCACGCTCTTGCGGAGTGGATAAGCGCTAAGATGAAGGAAAAGAAAGGCGAGTAATCTCGCTTTGAAGAGGCATATATTATGGAAAGAAAAGTAAAAGTAATAGATGTAAATATAGGCATATTTGAAGAAAACGACAGGATCGCTGCGGAGGTCAGGGCGATGAACCGCGCGAACGGCAGCTTTATGGTGAATATTATGGCGTCGCCGGGCGCAGGCAAGACGACGACCCTCCTGCGCACCATTGACGCCCTCTCCGGAGACTACAAGATGGGCGTCATGGAAGCCGACATCGACGCGACAGTCGATGCAGAGAAGATGTCGGCTGCCGGCGTACGCACCATGCAAATCCACACCGGCGGTGAATGCGCAATGGACGCATCCATGACCAAGGCCGCACTCGAGGAATTCGACAGTTCAGGCCTCGACCTGATTTTCCTTGAAAACGTAGGAAACCTGGTTTGCACAGCAGAGCAGGATACGGGTGCGGATGTAAATGTAGAGATACTCTCGCTTCCTGAGGGAGACGACAAACCTCTTAAATACCCGTTGATGTTCCAGGTAACGCAGGCGGTAATAGTCAACAAGACTGACACGAGGAAATTTTTCAACTTCGACGACGAGGAGTTCGTAAAGAGGGTGCATCATCTCAATCCCGAATCGGAAGTGTTCTTCCTTTCGGCCAAGACCGGGGAGGGATTTGATGCATGGATTGACTGGCTCAAAAAACAAATTGAGAACCTTAAATATATTCGAGTTGATAGTCATAAATAAATACGGCAGAGTGACATCATCACAGAAGAGCAGGCTGCCGTAGACAATAATATAGGCAGCAGTATTGTTAATAAAGAGGATAAGGATATGGTAAAAAGAAAACTGGCAGTGATAGCGTTAATCGCACTTATGACGCTTATGACGATTGCACTCGCAGCTTGCAGCTCGGGCGGAAGCGGGAGCACTACGGAGGCTCCGACTTCGATTACCGAATTCAAGAGCGTGGACTTCGACGGCAATGAAGTGACTCAGGATGTTTTCAAAGATGCAGAAGTTACCATGATCAATTTCTGGGGCACCTACTGCCCGCCTTGCATCAAGGAAATGCCGGATCTCGCCAAACTCGAGGGCGAATACGACGGCAAACTCCAGTTGATTGGGGTTCCGATTGATGTCGACTTCAGCAAACCTGATTCTGAAGAGTATAAAGATGCGCTTATGATCATGGAAGAAGCGGGCGTAGAGTACAAGAATATCAGCCTGGATGGAAGCCTCACTGACTACGCAAAGACTATGCAGTATGTTCCGACCAGCATATTCGTGGATCCAGACGGCAATATCATCGGCGAACCCGTAGTCGGCGGCGACTTCGACAAATACAGAGAGACGATAGAGAGCAACATAAGCAAATAGGAAAATGGTAAGCGATAAAAGGACAAACATATTCAGAATCTTGCTTATCGTTATCGCAGTAGTCATGATAATCTTCGGCGTTATGCACGGGGAAGTATCAATCGCACTTCGCAAGGCCATAAAGATTTGTCTTGAGTGCATAGGAATCGGCTAAAGATAATTACTCGAAAGAATACTCGAATGAAGATTACTCGTGAGATAAAGCGAAAGATAATACAGCTGGCAGCCTTCGGATACTCCAATCCGTGGCTCGGCAACTTCGCAGGGGGCAATATCTACCAGGGAAATTGGAAGCAGTTTTGCAATCCCGGTATGAATTGCTATTCGTGCCCGGCGGCAGGGCTGGCCTGCCCGATAGGCGCCATGCAGGCCGGCGCAAATTCGCAAAGTTACAGATTCGGCTTTTATGCGATGGGCGTAGTGCTCGCGATCGGAGTCGTACTGGGACGCGCGGTCTGCGGTTTCCTGTGTCCGTTCGGACTCATCCAGGAATTGCTTCACAAAATACCGTCGCCAAAACTGCATCTGCCTAAATGGACGACATATATAAAGTACGCATTGCTTGCGATCTTCGTCATACTGATGCCTATGCTGGCGTTGGACGGGACGGGCGTAAGGTCGCCGAGCTTTTGCAAATACATCTGCCCGGTTGGAACCCTTGAGGGCGGCATACCAATACTTGCGAGCCATCCGGAACTTCGCAGCCTGATCGGCGGCATATTCACGCTCAAGATGGCCATACTGATTGTAGTCATTGTAGGCTGCATACTGGTCAGCAGGTTTTTCTGCAAAGTGATGTGCCCGCTCGGTGCGATATACGGCATGCTGAATAAAGTGAGCCTGTACCGCATGGATGTGGACAGTGCAAAGTGTATATCCTGTGCGGCCTGCAGCAAGGTCTGCCCTATGGATGTGGAGCCGTATAAAGTTCCGAACTCGGCAGAGTGCATACGCTGCGGCCACTGCATCACAGCCTGCCCGAAAGAGGCGCTATCCGCAGGTTTCCGCGTGCATACAAATGAAATAAATGGAATTGACAGTGAAACGGCTATGTGATAGTCTACACATACAAAAGGTGCTACCAACAGACGGTTAGCCCTGGTTGAAAGATTGCATAAGCAGCCGTCCAACTGGTACTTGGGCGGCTACTTCTTTATGTACATCAGGGTTGCAACGAGTAATGTCCCGAAGGATATTGACAAGTACAAAGCTTCAAATACACTCATAGCACATCACCTCCTTTCCGACGGATTGGAGGGAGTGAACCCTCCGAGGGGAGGGCTAACCGCCACCTTCTATGGTAGCACCATATTTATTTCATCATAAAGATAATAGCATTTTCAATAAGAATCGTTCGCGTTTTTACGAGAAAAAGCGCCAAAAGAAAGGTAACAATATGTTATACGATGTAGCAATTATCGGTACAGGGCCGGCGGGACTGGCCGCGGCACTGACGCTGAAACTTCATAATAAAGAAATCGTCTGGTTCGGATCGGCGGCCGGAAGCGACAAAGTCGGAAAGTCCGAAAAAATCGCAAACTATCCTGGTGTGCCTATGGTGTCCGGAGCGGAGCTTAATGAAAAGTTCCGTGCCCAGGCGGAAGAGATGGGACTTGAGATGACCGAAAAGAAGGTTACGAATATCGCTGATCTCGGAGATAAATACATGCTTCTTGCAGACAACGAAATGTTCGAGGCTCGCACTGTGCTTCTGGCAACGGGTGTTGCCGTAGCAAAAGGCATGGAAAACGAAGACAGGCTGCTCGGAAACGGCGTAAGCTACTGTGCGACCTGTGACGGATTCCTCTACAAGGAGAAGACTGTTGCCGTATATTGCACTGACAGCCGCATGGAGCACGATATCAAATACCTCGAGGAGATTGCCGCAAAGGTATATGTATACACGAACTTCGGATATTCGAGTGATTCGCCAAAAGTCGAGATACTGGATAAGCCGATTAAAAAACTGGACGGCGCCATGAAAGCCGATTCCATTGAACTCTCGGACGGCAGGAAAATCGATGTCGACGGGGTATTCATACTCAGACCGTCGATTGCGCCGACAACTCTGTTCTCGGGACTCGAGATAGAAGGTGCGCATATCGTGGTGGATAAAAACCAGGAGACGAATTACAAGGGATGCTACGCCGCGGGAGACTGCACGGGCAGACCTTACCAGATTGCAAAAGCCGTAGGAGAAGGAAACATCGCGGCGCATGCCATAGTCGAACGTCTCGGAGAAATGGATAAAAAGGAGCAGTAAATGGGCAGCTTAAAGATCGAAAATCAGGCGATGATATTTGCCTTTTTGAGTCGGGCGGCCATAGAGGCCAAAGGCGAAGAAGGACGCAAGGCCATTCAGGACGGAATGAACAGATACGGCAGAGAGCGTGGAGCCAGGATGGCGGCAAGGGCGCGTGCAAACGGCGACCCTGTTACGCTGTGGACCAACCAGGCGTACGGCGAGTGGAAACCTGACTATGACGGGCAGATGGAGTTCGGGACACTGAGGGGAGAGCCGACTTATCAGACATATATCGCCAAATGCGCATGGTGCGAAGCCTGGAAAAAATACGACATACTCGAGTACGGACGCGAGTATTGCGTAAACGTGGATGATGCGGTGTACCAGGGCTTCGGATGTGGCGCAGTCTGCACGCCTCTGACAACAGCCATGAGCTGGGGCGGCGAACGCTGCGACTTCGACTGGGGACTTCCTCTTGCGGAAGAAGAGCTTCAAAAGATCAAGGATAAAAAAGCGGTGCTCGGAACTTCCGCCATGAGAGATTTCGATTTCCATACCGCGCATATCTACAATGCCATAGTCGAGACTCTGGCAGATCACTTCGGAGAGGACGCCAAGCCGATGGTCCAAAGAGCTGTTAATGATTATATCGAGCTTTACGGCGAAGATTCATACGATGCATTAATGGAATTCTCACCTGATGAATTCTGAGTGCAGACAGAGTCGGCAAACGTCTTGTCTGATGCTGCCTGCTGTGATAGAATCCCTTTTGACAATTAAACAACTCTTTTGAACAGGAGACTTGATATGGATACGAGAGTCGCCGTGATAAGCATTATTGTCACGGAGGCGTTTTTTTATGGACTTCCCTGTAACCTTGTTCTAACTTTGAGGGTTGTATAATACGAGCAAAGTTAGAAATCCTGCTTTTGTTTTACAAGAATT
>JAFREV010000205.1 GCA_017434685.1 Mogibacterium sp. | reverse complement strand
TCTCCGGATTGAACCTCGCTTCTCTTATCTTCTCATCGAGCATGCGGATGTACGATGCTCCCTTATATTCCTTGCCGCAGAACTCAACCGTCTTGAGCGATCCGTCTTCGTTGAACGGTATGCAACCGTGATAGAGAAGATTGTTATTGAGCACTTTGTACAGAGCGCCGTGCGAGTACATATAGTTCATATGTCTCTGCAGCCTGCTGCCGTTGAGTATCGAAGACTCTAGGGCTACCATGACCTCTTCTTCCTCGGTGGTGAGTTTGTACGGGTCTTTCGGATCCACGGTCGGGAGGTTCACATCCCTCATAGGATATTCTTTGCCGTCGACCTTGACCGTGCCCTTTTTGAAGTTTATGGCCTCGAGCAGGTTTCTGTGTTCCAGGTGGTACTCCGGATGGTCCTTGATGGCCTGTCCCTCCACCTTGAACTGGATGACTGAGATCATCTTGTGCATCTTGGCTGCAAGTTCAGGAGGTATAGGGTCGTATTTATTGACTTCGAGCACGTTCGGCTTAAAGTATTCGCATGTGTCGTCCGCGTATATATGCTCTGCGAGGGTGGCAAGCGGTCTGAGGTTTACGCCATAGCCGACTTCAAGCATGTCGAAGTTGTTGTATCGTATGTTGATTCTGATAATCGTGGCTATGCACGGACGATTGCCGCAGGCAGCGCCCATCCAGAGCACGTCGTGGTTGCCCCACTGGATGTCCACGCCCTGGTTTTCCATCAGGTAATCCATTATCTCAGGAGAACCCGATCCTCTGTCGAATATGTCTCCGATGATGTGGAGCCTGTCGACAACCATGTTGCTGATGGTCTCGGTGAGCTGGAGTATAAACA
The DNA here is from genome assembly GCA_017434685.1 of Mogibacterium sp. Lineage (GTDB taxonomy): Bacteria > Bacillota > Clostridia > Peptostreptococcales > Anaerovoracaceae > Crickella. The sequence continues at coordinate 3,787 of JAFREV010000205.1, read as the reverse complement.
GTCTGGCCGAATCGTATTCTACAATCGAATCGATGATCTCATCGTAGTATTTGTGCCTGTCCGGAGTGTTGTCTGCAAAGAGGAGCTCGTCCATGATATATGCCGAGTCTTGAGGCAGGCGTTTCTTTACTTTCGATCTCGTGTATTTGTTAGATACAAGGCGGCAAACCATCAGGAGTCTTCTGATGGCGACCTTGGTCCAGGCGTCAAAGTCCGCTTCACTCTTCTCCCTTCTGGCCATTTCGGCTTCGGGATTATAAATCAGAGAAGCGAGATCGTCCCTCTCGCTCTCAGTCAGGAGATCCCCAAAGATCTCGTCTATTCTCATTCGAATCATACCCGATCCGCTTCTTACGAAATGGCGGAAGGCTTCGTACTCTCCGTGAATATCACTCAGGAAAAATTCTGTCGCTTTAGGAAGCGCGAGTATCGCTCTGAGGTTTATGATCTCAGCTCTGACCGCCCTTCTGTTCGGATACTTTTCCGCAAGTAGAGTAAGAAATTGACTCTCAGCCATGACATCCTCCGATCACTACGCTAGTTCTCTCCCGTGCGCATTATGTCTGCTCCGAGAGATTTGAGTTTGCCGACGAAGTCCTCATATCCCCTTTCGATATGGAAAATCTCGCTTATCTCGGTGGTTCCGCTCGCAACGAGTCCGGCTAATACCATAGCGGCACCGGCCCTCAGGTCTGTTGCTCTTACCTTGGCACCGTGGAGTTTCTTTCCGCCCGGTACCCTGGCCTCTCTGCTGTTTTCGGTTGTTATATCCGCACCCATACGGTTGAGCTCAACCACATGCATGAATCTGTTTTCGAATACGGTCTCCCTGACCACGCTGCTTCCTTTGACTGTTGTAAGGAATGCCATAAACGGGGACTGGATGTCCGTCGGAAGTCCCGGATACGGAAGAGTCTTGAGGTCTGTGGCCACGAGTTCTCTGTCTCTCGCGTCCACGTAGATGCCCTCAGGTCTTACGTCTATGTCCACGTTGCACTCTTTGAGTTTGGCCATTATAGGTCTGACGTGGCCCGGGATGGCGTTCTTTATGAGTATGTCACCCCTCGTTATCGCGGCGGCAAGCAGGAAAGTTCCCGTCTCGATTCTGTCAGGGATTGCTTCGTGCACGCATCCCGATAGTTTTTCGACTCCTTCGATACGTATCATATCCGTACCCGCACTCTTGATCTTGGCCCCCATCTTGTTGAGCTGGTTGGCAAGGTCGATTATCTCAGGTTCTTTGGCTGCGTTTTCGATTATGGTCGTGCCCTTGGCGAGAGTCGCTGCCATCAGGATGTTTTCGGTCGCACCTACGCTCGGAAAGTCGAGGTAGATGGCATCTCCCTTAAGTCCTTCGGGTCCGACTTCAACCGTAACGAGTTCGTTCTCTCTGTCCTCGGTTACCTTGGCTCCGAGCGCGCGGAATCCTTTGAGGTGGAGGTCTATCGGCCTCTTACCTATGGTGCATCCGCCCGGAAGAGGCATTACGGTTTTGCCGTATCTCGCAAGCATAGGGCCCATGGTGAATATGGACGCTCTCATTTCCTGCACAAGGTCTTTGTCTCCCACGCAGCTTATGATCTCCGGAGTATTGATCTTGATAACACCATCTTCGCTGTCGTCTATCTTCGCTCCGTACTTTTTAAGTATTTCCTTCATAACAGAAACATCTGCGAGATTGGGAACATCCTCAATCACGCAGAGTTTATCTGTCAGAATTGTAGCAGCCAAAAGCGGCAAAACTGAGTTTTTGGCTCCGCTTACCTTTACCTCTCCGTGGAGAGGACCGCTGTTATTGACAAGTATTTTTGCCATTTATTATCTCCTGTAACTTGTATTTTTTTATTCCTCTTCTGTCACTGCGAAAACTTCATCTGTTCCGGCTTTTCTCTGAGCCTTGCGGAGTTTTCTCGCAATCTTTCTCTCATACTTGAGAGCTTTGAGGTCGTTTCTTGCAGCTTCCCTGGCAAGCCTCTTCTCCTGCTTGGCTGCCTTGGACTGCATGCGCTTTTCAAGTCTGGCTCCGGCCTTAGCTGCTGCGAGCTCGGCCTTGGCTGCTTTTCTTTCGATCGCAGCGGACTGTCTGAGCGCTTTGTTTTCTATTCGAGTTTGTTTCTTGAGCTGCTTAACAGCTTTCTTGGATCTTTTGATCTCCTTCTTTGCTCTCTTGGCGTTTCTGCTTCCTGCAATACCTGCCAGAAGTGCGCTCTTGACGGAAAGACCCTTTCCGACGGCGCTTATTGAGTTGACAGCCGTGAGTCCTGCGGCAAGTCCTCCCAGCACTTTGAGTGCAGGATTGGCATTTTCAGTGATGCTGTTGACCGCGCCTTCGATCTTGTCGCTGATCTGATCGGCTCTTCCCTTTACATCATCAACTGCCTGATTGCCGGACTCTACCAGGTCCTTGCTCTTTTTCATGAGTGGGATGGCATGTTTAGCCAGGATGCCCATCTCTACCAAAAATGCAATAAGCACGGCTATAAGCAAGAACACGAGAATTTGGTTAATCGTTAAAGTCATAATCGTCTCTCCTTATATTCCATGCTATTTGATTATTTTATTTAAGATATTCTGGGCAACCTGCACACCAAGTTCTGCCGTTCCGCTGACCTTGGCTGCGCTTTCCTTTGCGGCAGCGCTCATCTCGTCTACTTTGGCTTTTGCACTGCTTGCAGCAGCTGTACCGCCGTCGAGAATTGCGTTGGCTTTTTTGATCGTGTCCGTTGTATTCGAAACCAGCACAATCAGGAATACCACCAGTACGATAAGCGCTATCAGGAGTACACCTATAAGAACGCCTCCAATGCTTACTGTAATCATAAACTGTCTCCTTTTTCTCCTTACATGTATGCCCCGAGGGCACTGTGATTTTCTGCTTTCAATTATATAGGCAAACGCTTGAATTTACAAGGAACGCGGGTTAGTCCTCTTTCATGAGCTGCTCGAGTTCACGGGCCTCATCTTCGCCTAAGTTTTCAGGAATGTCATCGGTCTCTTCAGGCTCGTCATTTTCCTGCTGTACGGGTGCATTATCCTGTTTGTCTTTTTTGCCTTTTCTCTTGATTTCATCCCTGGTATAGGCTTTGATTTCCTGGGCAAATACTTCCTCTCCCGTCTCAGGATCTATCTCTATCGCACGGGTGTTGATCTTTCCTGCGAAGTAGTCTACCTTGATGACCTTGGCGAGTCCGTCCGGTGTCTCAACTCTTTCGTTGTCCTTAGGCATGCCCTTTCTGAGTTCCTTGTATGTCTTATCCTCGAAATTCAGGCAGCACATGAGCCTTCCGCAGCTTCCGGATATCTTCGACGGGTTGAGCGAGAGGTTCTGTTGCTTGGCCATCTTGATGGAAACCGGATGGAAATCGTTAAGCCATTTGCTGCAGCAAAGAGGTCTGCCGCAGATTCCTATGCCGCCGAGCATACGCGCCTCGTCCCTGACTCCTATCTGACGGAGTTCTATTCTCGTGCGGAAGTGTCCGGCAAGGTCCTTGGCGAGTTCTCTGAAATCCACTCTGCCGTCCGCCGAGAAATAAAATACTATCTTGGCTCCGTCGATCATAAAGTCCGCATCCACGAGCTTCATTTCGAGTCCGTGCTTCTCGATTTTTTCAGCACAAACCGCCATGGCATCGTCGCGCTTTTCGAGATTCTTGTGATATCTGTCGAGGTCTTCTTCCGTGGCCTTTCTCTCTATAGGTTTAAGTTCTGCCACGAGTTCCGACTCGTCTATCTCCTTGTTCGCGATGAGTATGTGCCCGAGCTCCAAACCTCTTGCGGTCTCGACGAT
>JAFREV010000020.1 GCA_017434685.1 Mogibacterium sp. | reverse complement strand
TGCACAGGCTGCAGATATTGCATGCCTTGTCCTCAGGGCGTAGATATTCCTGCAAACTTCCATTTCTATAATCTCGTGTATATGGAGAAAAAGGGTGGAGCAAGACACGAATTTCTGCAGAACATGGCTCTCAGAGAAGAAGCCGGATTTGCAAGTCAATGCATAGGATGCGGCAAATGTGAAAAGCACTGCCCTCAGCACATATCGATTATCGAGAAGTTAAAAGAAGCTGATAAGGCTCTCAGGCCGTTCCCATACAAACCCGCAATAGCCATAGCCAGAAAGGTTATGAAGAGAAAATAATAAATTACCCCGAATCGATTTGATTCGGGGTTTAGTTTAGTCTTCAGATGATTTCACTTCTTTATCATCATCTCTGTAGAAGTTTCCCTTATTCCTCCTTAATGATTTGGACCAGCCTCTGATAAGGCTTTCGGTAAAGTAAACGGCTACCGTACCGACCAGCGCACCTTCGTAGAAACCGACACCGAGGGCGAGCCCTATACAAGCTGATGCCCAAAGACCTGCTGCGGTTGTCAGACCCGCTATGTGATTGGATCTTGTGACTATAATTGAGCCTGCGCCGAGAAAACCTATACCGGATACTACCTGAGCGCCGATACGCGTAATATCTGCATTGCCGAATACAAGGGATGTGTATTGTCCTGTACTCATGGCTATCATAGCGCCTACGCATACGAGTATGTGTGTTCTGAGACCTGCAGGTGCACCATGCGTATGTCTGTCATAGCCGATAAGACCGGCACATATAATAGCCAAAACGGTTCTAACTAATATCGAAACCAGATTAGGCTCTGCAAGTATTGGAAATATCTCAACAAAATACCTCATATAATAATCCTCCATATTTATTGTACATACGCTTAAGCGGAGTGTCAAAAAAGGGAAGAAGAAAGCCCGGCATCTGCCGGGCTTCGATAGTTCGTAATATCTGACAGATAATATCGAATTACAGTGCACGGTTTACAACAATGCTGTAAATCTGACCGTAAACGATGAGTGCCATGAAGAGAGGTCCGAGCCACTTGATGCAGAAGTTGAAGAAGCCTTTGCTCTTGAATGCAGAGCTTGACTCAACTTCGTCATCGATGTAGTGAGGTACTACCCAGCCAATGAGGATAGCCATAATCAGACCTGTCAGCGGCATCAGGATACCTTCGGCAAGTACATCCCAGAAGTCGAGGACTGTCGGAATTCCGAACGGACGGAACCAGCTGAGTGTTGTTCTTGCGCCAAGACCATCAAGTGTGGTCATGAGGTTTCCGATAAGTGCCCATGCTGCCATGATCATTGTAACGCTGAATCTGTTAGCTGACTTACCGGCTTTGATTCTGCTGTCGAGTATAGCAGAGATACCGCCCTCCATCATACCGATGGAAGAGGAGAGGCAGGCGAAGAATACCAGCAGCCAGAACAGGAATGCGAAGAATGCGCCTCCTGCCATCTCGTTGAAGATTGTAGGCATGGATACGAAGAGAAGTCCAGGGCCTGCACCATAGTCGATGCCGTAAGCTGCGCAGGCAGGCATGATGGCCATTCCTGCGAGGAGAGCTGCACATGTATCACCGATGGTGATGATAACAGCGTCCTTTTCGAGGTTTTCTTTCTTATCCAGGTATGAGCCGTAAGCAATCAGACATCCGGAAGCAAGTGACAGCGAGAAGAACATCTGGCTGCCTGCGAGCTTAATTGTCTCGAAGAAACCGGCTTCAAATGTGTGAGGCTTGAACAGGAAAGCAAGTCCTGCGCCTGCACCAGGAAGTGTGCATGATCTGATTACAATGACAATCAGCATTACGAAGAGTGCCGGCATAGCTATTTTGCAGAATTTTTCAATACCGCCGGATACACCGCCGAGTACGATTACAACAGTAAGTGCAAGGAATATAAGTACCCAGATTACTGAAGATCCGCTGGCGAGAGTCTCATCGAATGATGGGCCCGGCTCGAATTTGTTGCCGGCAAACATTCCGAGAGACTTAACGAGATACTTCATTACATATCCGCCGAATGTGCAATAGAATGCAATCAGGAAGAACGGAACTGCTGTCTGCAGCACACCGTTAAACTTGAAAGCAGGATTAATCTCTGTAAATGCTTCGATTGCAGCCTTCTGTGATTTACGTCCGATAGCTATTTCGGAAAGAACAAGTGGATAACCTACAACCAGTAAAAGAATGGCATAAAGAACGAGGAATGCAAATCCTCCGCCTAATCCCATCTTATACGGGAATCCCCAAAGGTTACCGAGGCCGACTGCCGAACCAAGAGCGGCCATAAGGAATCCGAAATTGGAGTTAAATTGGCCTTTGTTTTGTTGATCCATAACAATACCTCCTTAAATATAAAATCCATAATATATACCAAATAATTATACGTTTACAATAATGTGATGTCAATATGAAAGGGCCTTCACAAAAACATCAAAAATAGTTATAAATATATCAATTTCAAGGTTTTCAGAGAACAGAAAACGGCAAGGGCAGGGAAGCCGATGCCGTTTGCAGACTCAATTCAAGATATATAATAATGTCTAATCGCTGTAGGTTCTACCATCGAATTTATAGGTAAAGTCACCGTCACGCCAGCCCGGTTCGTAAACCCATTTACCTTCAGGCTTTGTTTTCTTTCCGGTTTTGACTTGTTCGTCTATGTACCATTGGTCGCCTTGCTTCTTAGGTTTTTTACCTGCAGCACGGAGAGCTTCTGCTTCTTCATCAGTTAGGTATTTGCGCTTAGTCTCATAAATATCTTGTGCAGGTTTGGTTTCTACCCATTTTTTGTGTTTTTCGCGCTCTGCCTTCCATCTTTTGTATGCAGCATCACGAGCTTTTTTCTTCATAGCAGCATAACTCCAGAAAGTAAGACCTGTTTCGGTTCCTTCGGTATAGTATTCGCCCCATTTTGTAATTACGTTCTCAGGTTGCTTCTTATATTTTCCTTCTTTTGCTTTCGGAATCTGCTCCATAATCTTGCTCCAGAGAACGGTAGCAGTGTATGAAGTTGCATTCATTTCAATGTTGTTGTCCGTCCCGATCCAAAGAGCAGCAGCGTAGTTCGGAGTGAAACCGTCAAACCAAATGTCGTAGTTGTCATTTGTTGTACCGGTTTTTCCGCCGACGTCAACTTCGCTTATATCAGCTGCGCCTGCAATACCACGGCTTACAACGCTCTTTAGTACATCGGTCATTATCCAGGCAACACCTGCATTCATAGCTTCGGTCTGCTCGGATTTTCCTTCAAGGATAACATTGCCGTTGCGGTCGAGTATCTTGGTATAACAAATAGGCGTGTTAACTTTTCCGCCTCCCGGGAAGGATGCGTAAGCAAGAGCCATTTCAAGAGGAGTAACTCCTTCGGTCATGGCACCGAGGGCCATAGCTGCAGGGTTTACATCATTAACTTTTTTATTCTGCTTAACATCTACAGCAGTTGTGATTCCGAATTTTTTTGCCTGCTTCATCGCGTATTCAGGCGTGACCTGATATACCAATTTAACAGCACAGGTGTTGATTGACTGCTGTATAGCAGTGCGGAAATTATTGGTACCTGTATATGTTCTGCTTGCATTAAGAGGCCAGTATTTACCATTTACACGGGTTCTTTCATCCTCGATGGAAGAGTGGACGGTAACATAGTCACCCCAACCTTTGGTTCCTTGTCTGTCTATCTTATAGTCTACATATTCCCACTTCTTGCCTTCGGCACTAAGCTCATAACTCTTCTGAAGAGCTGCACCGTATACCGTAAGAGGTTTGATGGGTGATCCCGGCTGCCTCGGATTGACAGCTCTGTTGAGGAGTCTCTGTCCTCTGAACAGACGGCCTCCGACCATAGCTTTAACTTCACCGGTACCGACCTGAACGATTACCATACCTCCCTGAGGCTGACGCACCATCTGTCCGATAGAATAGCCGGTATCTGTGATAATCAAATCATCATCTTTTCTCTTGAATGATTCTTTGTAATTACTGTCATTGAAGAAATCTGCAGAAACAATAACATTGCCGACACCGTCACCGCTCTTGTATTCGGCAGGAATATTTACATATCCGCCCTGAATTGAGTAAACGATACCGTCATCCAAAACATAGTAGTTTTTGAACTCAATGCTGTAATCCGTAGCACCGTCGACCTCGGTTTCGTAAATGTTCAAATTACGATTAGCGTAAATAGTAGCGGATCCGTCATCATGGAATTTGATGTCTTTGTCCTCAGCCCTGAGTCTGAAGTTATCCTTTTTATCGAAATAGTCCTCATAATCATAAAGGGCAATTTTACCGTCATTGTTCAGGATGTTTCCGTCGCCGTCCTGTCTCCAGGAAGATACGTCAGGGAAGTTGGAGCCGTCTTTGAATTCTTCGGCTATTACATTCTGAGCTTTGCTGTCCACAGTTGAAAATATCTGAAGACCGCCTGTATAAACCATTCGCTCAGCTTCCTCAAATGAAAGATTCTTTTGCTCCATAAGATCGGCGATTATGGTATCAACCAAATACTCATGGAAATATGAATAGTTGCCGCTGCCCGTTTTGAGGTTAGGGTCGATGAAATCATTCAGCGCTTTGTCATAACACTCGTCATGCTCTTCCTTAGTAATGAATCCTTGCTCAAGCATTAGGTCAAGCGTTAACTGACGTCTCGGTTTGGATGTATCGTTGGTAACGACCTTATCAGGATTCTTTTGGACAACTTTAGAGTCTTCACTGAGTTCTCCGCCTTCGCTTGCGTACTTGAGAAGGGAATAATCATGCGGTGCCTGAGGAAGTGCAGCCAGCGAGGCACATTCAATCAAGTCAAGTTTCTTGACGCTTTTTGAGAAATATGTTCTGGCGGCAGAATTAACGCCATAGCAACCATGTCCCAGGTAAATGGTGTT
>JAFREV010000204.1 GCA_017434685.1 Mogibacterium sp. | reverse complement strand
TGATGGCGGCCTTGGGCAGCCTGTACTTCTCGATCAAGCCCTGGAAGTGGTTGGGTACGTCCATGGTGAAGATGTCCACCGGGCTGATGTTGACGGAGACGGGGATCAATAACGCGGGCCCGGCTATGTCCGCCCGCAAAGTTTAACAGGCACTGCAAACCTACTCCGACTGTCTCTTAAGTCCCACGATCCGTCGCAACGCGCCAATGGATTTCTGACAGTAGCAGGTGGAATAATCATCACTTTCACTATCATCATAGATCCGGAGAGAGAGTATGCGCCTCTTGTGAGGGCGCTTGGTGGTTCTGTAATAGAGATATCCGCTACGAGCCCGAATCATATAAATGCTATGGATATGTCGAGAGATTACGGAGAGACAGATCCGATTATAGAGAAGTCGCAGTTCCTGCAGTCGCTTTGCGAGCAGATAATAGCTGGGCACAGATTTGCCAAGGGACAGCAATCTATAATCGACCGTTGCACTGAGAATGTTTACAGGTATTACCAGCAGGGGAATTATCAAGGAGTGCCGCCTACACTTGCGGACTTCAGAGATGAGCTTTTGAAGCAGCCTGAGCCGGAGGCGCATTTACTCGCGCTTGAGCTTGAGCTCTTTACGAGAGAATCTCTTAACACATTTGCCAAGCAGACGAATGTGAATATGAGTAACACGCTCGTCTGCTATGACATCCTGGAGCTGGGCGAGCAGCTCAGAGCCATAGGTATGCTGGTCATACTGGATTCTATTATCAATAGGATTACTGCTAATAGGATGAAGGGAAGAGAGACATTTATCTTTATAGATGAGATATACCGGACGAGACGTTCCGCGGCTTAATAGGTCGCGGGGTCAGTGAAGCTACAGAAAGGAGACAAACTGATACAACTGATATGGTGCTGTTCAAATGAGTGGGTAACGCCACGAAGGGACACACAGAATACTGCCTGATGGCGAAAGTAGCAGTGTAAGGTGAAATCGTCATACAGTTAGGCTGAAGAGCAAAAAGCCAACCCTAGCAGACAAAGCTGAGGAAAAGTTCATGGAGGCATGAGCCGTTGGTGATTATGTAGTGAGCCGCATATGGTGAGAATCCATTTAATGGGGACGAACCGACGACTGAAAGAGTCTAAACTTCGAATACGTCGAAAGGCGTATGCCAACGGATTGGCGTCAAGTACCGAAAAGTAATCTGGTAGAAATGAAATTCGGTATGCCGTTACAGGCGGCATAACTTGGCAGGCTCAAAGAAGGCACCTAAGTGCGGAGATACTATGTACCATATCGGAACGTCGAAAGCAACGAACGGGGAGTGGTTACACACACAGTAATCCGTTAGTAAGGAAAGCATGTTTACGAAGGAGAGCATGTATAACTTACTTTTATCGTTGTGAGAGCGGAGGCACGAGCGATGAAGCTTCTGTAATGGAAGTGGAGCAACAGCCTCCAGTGGGGCGGCTAGTTGAATATTCCTAGCCGTTAAAAAGGAACTTAATAAAATGATGTAGTTAGCATTCATAGGTTCGAGTATGACTAAGAGAAACACAGTCTTACGAGAGTGAGGTGATGTTGACTATGCAAAGAAAGGACTTGTTAAAAAGAAAAAGCATCCGCTATGCAGAGTATTACAACATGGTTGAAATACAAGACAAGCTGTATGCGGACAGTAAAGACGGAAAAACATTCAAAAACTTAATAGAGATAATAAGCTCTGAAAACAACATCAAAATGGCGTACAGAAATCTGAAAACGAACAGCGGGAGCAATACCGCGGGCGTGGATGGACTGACGTTCGAGGACATTGACAGACTTTCAGAAGCAGAGCTTGTCGGAAAAGTGAAGGATAAGATCCAGAACTACCAACCGAAAGCCGTTAGGCGGGTGTATATCCCGAAGGCGAACGGAAAGCTGAGACCGCTCGGTATACCGACGGTAATAGACCGCATCGTGCAGCAGAGCGTGTTGCAAGTGATGGAGCCAATCTGTGAGGCAAAATTCTATGACAAAAGTTATGGATTCAGACCTAACAGAAGCACTAAGCACGCTGTAGCCATGTGCTACAAGCTTGCTCAGCATGACGGATTCCATTACGTAGTCGACATCGACATCAAAGGATTCTTTGACAACGTCGACCATGCAAAGCTCTTGAAGCAGATATGGACATTAGGCATACAAGATAAAAATCTGCTGTGCCTGATAAGCAAAATGCTGAAAGCGCCTATCGAGGAAAAGGGCAAAAGGACAGTACCCGAAAAAGGAACGCCGCAAGGCGGAGTTCTCAGCCCGCTCTTAGCAAACATCGTTCTTAACGAGCTTGATTGGTGGGTAGCGAGTCAATGGGAGGAAATGCCCATGAGGAATCCTTGCCCAAGTGATGAAATCCCGAACAAAAACGGCTCGCTGAATCGCGGTGCAAAGTACACCCGACTGAGGAAAACAAGGCTCAAAGAATGTCACTTAGTCCGCTATGCCGATGACTTCAAGATTTTCTGTAAAACCTATGGCGATGCGATACGTTTCAAGCATGCGACGGAGCAATGGCTGTCTGAAAGACTTGGCTTGGAAATATCCGAAGAGAAAACTAAAGTCTGCAATCTCAAGAAGAATTACAGCGAGTTCCTCGGGATAAAGTTCAAACTGAGGCAGAAAGGCAAAAGGTGGGTCGTAAAGTCGCACATGACGGACAAAGCGATAAAAACACAGCGCAAAGTGCTGGCAGAAGCCATGACCGCCGTGTGCAAGGCTCATAATCTGAAAATCGCTCAGCACAATGATGTGATAGCGTATAACCAAAAGGTCGTCGGAGTTCATGAATACTACAACATGGCTACGATGATTTGCAGTGATATGCATAAGTTGTTCCCGCCGATTTACAGGAAACTGAGACACGCATCTTCAACAAATGCGATAAGGAAAACGCCGCCGCCCTATCTCATGGGTGCAATGGATGAGTATTTCTTTCAGAAGTACAAGGACTCAGCGGCAGTCCGGTATATTAACGGCATGATAATCGTGCCAGTTGGGTACTGCAGGACAAAGCCGCCAATGTGTCACAGTCCAGGCGTCAATCGGTATACGCCTGAGGGCAGAGAAGCAATACACCGTATGCTCTCTGACGAAGCCTACGGCGAGGTGCTGAATGAATTGAGCAAGGCGACGTTTGAAGGCATGAGCATCAAGCAGTATGACAATATGCTCTCAAGGTTCGTTGCCGCAAAAGGAAGGTGCGAAATTACAAAGCTACCGCTTGAGCTTGAAGATGTATACTGCCACAAGCTCCATCCGATGGATGAGGACGCGGACAGATACAGCAATCTGAGAATTGTCCACAAAGATGTTGAAAAGCTTATCTACGAAGAAGATTTGAATGAAATTAAAACGCTGGTCGAAAGGCTTGACGTTAAACAATCCGCAAAGCTCGTAAAACTTAACAAGTGGCGTGAATTTATTGGTAAAGAGCCCGTAAATCTCCCAACGCTAAACAGACTTTGAAGCTACTGCATCAATAATAAAGGTTCAGCCCATGGAACGCCGTGTGCATCGAAAGGTGCCCGCACGGTGTGGGGTGGGGCGAAAGGCTCGAAAGAGTCTGACCTATCACCATTTCTCTTTATGCACGAATACTCAGCGCAGTTCCTGTTTAAGCTTTGGAAGAGAGTTCGTAAATACGGAGCATATTTCACAGGCATCACTCAGAACGTAGACGATCTCTTGCAGTCGCATACAGCGAGGACCATGCTTTCAAACTCAGAGTTCATAGTCGTGCTGAACCAGGCTGCGACAGACAGAGTGGAGCTGGCGAAGCTTCTGAATATCTCGGATTTGCAGTTGTCGTATATAACGAATGTGGATGCAGGGCATGGTCTTATAAAGGTCGGCTCATCGCTTGTGCCATTTGCAAATGAGTTTCCGAAGAATACGAAGCTATATCAGCTTATGACGACGAAGCCTGGAGAGGGGCTGGACGCTGCTGTAGGAGTCCAAAGTGAAAACGCTGTATCTGCGCCGAACGCCCAAAGTGCAATTCCTGCACTTTCAAATGAGGAGGAAGTGCTGAATATGATTCGCAGAGTATCCAGCTCAAATCCCGAATTCGGGGAGATGATAAAGAAGTATTTGACGGAGTAAGGAGCGAGCAATCGCTCCGGTACATGAATGTCGTTTCTGAAATGACCTTTTTGTTTTCAGCATGCGTATACTACGATTAAACTACAAGTTGAATAGACAAAGGCTTGACAGGTGTGATATATTCTCTGCGGGTAAGTGGCCGCGCGGCCGGAGAGGAACCCAAATTCAAAATTAAAAAGAAAAGGAAATAGAACAACAGATGTTATTTGCAGCGTCATGGAGACATGAAATAAAGAATTACGGAACGAAACCTCAGGACATTCGCCTGATGGGTAGCTTCGTGTGCAAATATGAGACAAGTGATAGGAGTGTTAGGCATGTAATAGTTTAGCCGAGCACATATTAGATAGACTTTACAACCGCTTGTCTCAGAGAAGAGATGAGCGGTTTTTTTAACGGAGGAAAGAAAAATGTTTGAGATTAAAGGCCAGGTGGCTACAGCAATCTGCTTTGCAAAAGTAGCTGAAGAAGAAGCCATCAGCCAGGTAAAGAGAATGTGTGACACAGAGATGACTCGCGGTAGCCAAATCAGAATCATGCCGGATGTGCACGCCGGAAAAGGCTGCACAATCGGTACGACTATGACAATCACAGACAAGGCTGTGCCAAATGTAGTAGGCGTGGATATCGGCTGCGGTATGTACACGGTCAAACTCGGACAAGTGGATATAGATTTCGAGAAGCTGGATGAGGCATGCTACATCATCCCATCGGGTTTCGATACATGGGATAGCGTGAAGTGGCCTTTCGATCTGACGGAACTTAAATGCTACAGAGAGCTTACAAGGCCAAAGAGACTTAACAAGTCTCTCGGCACACTCGGAGGCGGCAACCACTTTATCGAGATCGATGTAGCCTCAGATGGCACCAAATATCTAGTAATCCACTCAGGTTCGAGAAACCTCGGTAAGCAGGTTGCCGAGTACTATCAGCAGCTTGCCATTGACCTGAATCACGGTAAGGAAGAATACTTCGCAAAGCGTGATCAGATTATCGAGGAGTACAAAGCTACAGGCAGAAAGAAGGAGATACAGTCAGCGATCAAGGCTCTCAAATGGGAGAAGAAGGATGCGACAGTACCTGACGATCTTTGCTACCTGTACGGCACATACCTCGATGACTACCTGCATGATGTAGAGATTTGCCAGAGGTTTGCCAGAGAGAGCCGCGAGAGAATGGCGGAAGTCATCCTAGAGCACACAGGGCTTGAGGCGCTGGAGGCATTCCACACAATTCACAACTACATCGATACAGACGAGATGATTCTTAGAAAGGGAGCTATTGCCGCACACGAAGGTGAGCTGGTATTAATCCCAATCAACATGAGGGACGGATCTGTTATCGCTTACGGCAAAGGTAATCCTGACTGGAACTACTCAGCGCCACACGGCGCGGGAAGAATTATGTCAAGGACCAGAGCCAGAGATGTGATTGACATGGAAGACTACAGACAGTCAATGGAGGGTATTTACACGACATCAGTGAATCCTTCCACATTGGACGAGGCGCCGATGGCTTACAAGTCACTCGAAGACATCATAGATGTAATCGAGGAATCAGTAGACGTTATAGAAGTTTTAAAGCCAATTTTCAATTATAAGGCCAGCTAGGTCGGATCTCCTCCGGCCGATGCTTGGCCGGAACAGGAGAGTAAATGAAATGAACGTGAATGTGGTCGGTGTGGTCAGAGTACCGGTAATCGACCTTAAAGCAACAGGACAGAACATCAAGAGAATAAGACAGGCATCCGGAGTCTCTGTAAGAGACCTTCAGATGATCCTCGGATTCACTAATCCGCAGGCGATCTACAAGTGGCAGAATGGTGACAGCATGCCATCACTCGACAACCTTGTAATCCTTGCATCTGTACTCGGAGTTTCTATGGACGACATCATAGTCTTTGAGAACTCCGAGGACGGAGATGTGGCTTTTGATGGCTCATCAATAGTAGGCATAAGTGTGCAGTGGTGACTACTGCTGCACACTGGCACCCGGCTCGTAGTGAGCCGATATGGGTGGCATTGGCGCAAAGGCAGCGCTCCAGTCTTCCAAACTGGTGGAGTGGGTTCGATTCCCACATGTCACTCCACATATGCACGATTAACTCAATTGGGAGAGTAACTGCCTTACAAGCAGAAGGTTGCAGGTTCAAGTCCTGCATCGTGTACCATGCAGTAATAGTTCAGAAGGAAGAACATCGGCTTGCCAAGTCGAAGGCCACGGGTTCGATTCCCGTTTACTGCTCCAATACTATCTGGGTATAGCTCAGCTTGGCTAGAGCGTCTGATTTGGGATCAGGAGGTCCTGGGTTCAAATCCCAGTGCTCAGACCATTTTCGGCAGGTAGTCCCGTACGGCGCGGGAGGCGGCTGTAACCCGTTTGTCTATGGCTCAGTGAGTTCGATTCTCACCCTGCCGACCAATGTGTGCCATTAACTCAATTGGGAGAGTGTCTGCTTTGCAAGCAGGAGGGTGCGGGTTCAAGTCCCGCATGGTACACCAATACGCGGATGGTTACCGAAATGGTTATAACGGCGCAGACTTGAAATCTGATGTGGCGAAAGCCCTGTGGGTTCGAATCCTACACCATCCGCCAATATGCTCCATTAGCCCAATCTGGTAGAGGCGTCTGGTTTAGGCCCAGTTCAGTGCAGGTTCGAGTCCTGTGTGGAGCACCATTATATCTCGTTCGTTCAAAGCATAGGACGCGGAGCTACGGACTCCGAGATGTGGGTTGGATTCCTACACGAGATACCAATATGATTCTCTCGTCTAATTGGTAAGATACCGGACTCTTAATCCGGGAGATGCGAGTTCGAGTCTCGCGGGGATCACCAATATGCTCCTGTAGCACAATGGTAATGCAGCTGCCTTGTAAGCAGAAGACTGTCGGTTCAAATCCGACTGGGAGCTCCATGATTCTCTCGTCTAATTGGTAAGATACCGGACTTTTAATCCGGGAGATGCGAGTTCGAGTCTCGCGGGGATCACCATATCGCTCCTGTATCCCAACAGGTAGAGGAAACGGTCTTAAAAACCGTAAAGTGCAGGTTCGAATCCAGCCAGGAGCACCAATGCATGGGCCTGTAGCTTAGATAGGGAAAGCATCTGCCGTAGAGGTAGGTAGACGTGGGTTAAAGCCCCACTGGGTCCACCAATAATGCGGAGTAGTAGAAGCGGTTATCTCGTCAGCCTCATAAGCTGAAGGTCGAGGGTTCGAATCCCTCCTCCGCAACCATTTTAAACCACAAGGTGAATATGCAGGGACACCTGGCTGTGATATATTCATCGCAGCCAAAGGCACAAAGAAAGGAAAGATAATGACACTCAGGCAATTCTTCACACACAACTTTATATGTGAACACGATAGACAGATTAGCATCTGGGAGAATTGTGATGCGATTAAATATGAGATGAGCAGAGGAGACAATATGAAG
>JAFREV010000203.1 GCA_017434685.1 Mogibacterium sp. | reverse complement strand
TCTGAACTTCTCGACCTCATTGATCTGTTTGCGGATATAGCCGTCATATTTAAGGATCACCTCAACTTCGATCTTCTCGTTCGCGCTAAGACTTGGGCGAGTTTCATTATCGATCTCTGCAAGATCTTCGTAGCTTATGGCAGGTCTCCTCAGTATCTCGGCAAAGCTTTGATTCGAAGCTTCTTCAATCTCCTTTTCCTTGCGAGCAGCAAGCTCAGGGTCTGACCCTGCTATCGGCTCAAGCTCATATCTCTTCAGAAAACATCTGAAGGTATCTATATCAACTTTCATGCCTATTAGTCTTTCGACCTCTGCATCTACCCTGTTCTTCTTTTCTACGAATCTTGTATATCTGTCCTCAGTGACTGTACCGTAGTCATATCCTATCTGCGTAAGTCTTCTGTCAGCATTGTCCTGTCTGAGCAAAAGCCTGTACTCGGCTCTCGAGGTCATTATGCGGTATGGTTCATTGGTTCCCTTTGTAACCAGGTCGTCTATAAGGACACCTATATATGCCTGATCGCGTCTTAGAACAAGAGGCTCTTTTCCTTTCAAACAGCATGCCGCGTTTATGCCTGCAATAAGGCCCTGTGCTGCTGCCTCTTCATAGCCCGAGCTTCCGTTGAACTGGCCGGCACAGAAAAGGCCGCTTACCAGCTTGCTCTCGAGACTTGGTTTAAGCGAAAGGGAATCTACACAATCATATTCTATAGCGTATGCAGGGCTTAGAATTTCAGCATGTTCAAGCCCCGGAATGGTCGCATAAAATGCATGCTGAACATCCTCAGGAAGGCTTGAACTCATGCCCTGGATATACATTTTATCTGTATCTGTACCCTCAGGCTCGACGAATAGCTGGTGTCTCTTTCTGTCCGCGAATCGCGCAACTTTGTCCTCGATTGACGGACAATATCTCGGTCCGACTCCGACGATATTACCTGAGTACATTGCTGACTTTTCGATATTGTCACGTATGATCTTATGCGTTTCTTCGTTTGTATACGAAAGCCAGCATGATATCTGATCGATATCATACTCCTTGTCTTCATTCATAAAGCTGAAGGGAACGATATGCTCATCGCCTTTCTGCTCTGTCATGGCTTCATAATTGAGTGTCTCCCTCTTCATGCGGGCAGGAGTGCCGGTCTTGAACCTTCGGATCGGAAACCCGAGTTTCTTCAGATTCTCTCCCAGCTTTGAAGCAGGCTTAAGCCCAGCCGGTCCCGACTCTTTTACATAGTCGCCTATAAAGATCCTTCCGCTGAGGAATGTCCCGGTGCAGATCACAACAGCGCGGGCGCTGTACTCTTCTCCCGATGCTGTCCTGACACCCCTGATTATCCCGATCTCTGCAGTATCGCCTTTTTCAGTTATAAGCTCAGTGATTTCATCCTCAATAAGGTCAAGGCCTTTCTGGGCTTCTATAGTTCTGAGCATCGCAAGATGGTATTTCTCTTTATCAGCCTGAGCCCTCAGCGAATGAACAGCAGGGCCCTTCGAGGTATTCAGCATCTTAGACTGTATAAAAGTCTCATCGATATTCAGTCCCATCTGCCCGCCAAGAGCGTCTACCTCACGTACAAGGTGACCCTTACCTGTGCCTCCGATCGAAGGGTTGCACGGCATCATGGCAACAGATTCTATATCTGTACAGAAAATGGCGGTCTTCATGCCAAGTCTTGCAGAAACCAGACCTGCCTCGCAGCCGGCATGCCCGGCACCGATCACTATTACATCAAATACATTCTTAGTCTCTTCCATAACACGAGCATTCTACCACAAGCTATATTCATTGACAAAGAATTTGGCTGCAATTATAATGTATATACATTCAGTATATACATTCGGAGAGTGGGGTGAATATAATGAACTCGATCATAAGAGCATGGGGAAACAGCCAGGGCTTATATATACCTAAGAAGCTTTTACAGGAACTGGATCTCAGGATCAATGATCCTGTGCAGATCGATCTCGTGGAAGATGGGATCCTGATACAAAAGGATCATCAGAAAAAAGAGAAGCTCGTTGCCTTGGAATCACTTAAGACGATACGCAGTAATCATAAGGATATTCATAGCAAAATATCTGATGACTACAAGAAAGAATTGGAGGATTACCTGGATGAAAAATACAGATAAGAGAATTCCACATTTGTTTCTTGACACGAATATTCTTATTGACTATCTGCTATTCAGAGGTAATGAGGCTGCAGCGATCGAGCATATCTTTGATGCTTCTCTTGAAGGTGAGATGAAATTGAGCATTGCCGCTCACTCTCTGACCAATATTTATTACATCTTGAGGAAGGATTATGATCCCGGTGAAAGGAAACAGATAATCCTGAATCTTTCAGCGCTGTGTAATGTTATCGAAATCTATAAAGATAGTATCGAAGCAGCAATAAAAGAAAGCTACTCTGAAGATCTTGAGGATTCTCTGCAAATAAAATGCGCTGTCGAAGCCGAATGCGATTACTTTATCACCCGTGACTTTGACCTATTTGAAAACTGTCCTGTCCGAACGGTATTACCACATGAACTGATTACAGAATTAGCAATTTAACATAAACCTGCCCATAGGCAAGGAGAAAATCAATGCGGTGAAATCCATCCTCCGGTATCGCTCCGGCGATAAAAGGAGGTGATGAGTATGAATAACTATGAGTTGTTCATGGCCATACTGGCCGTTACAGGAATAGTTATTACTCTCATAAGAAAGTAACCGCTTGAGCTAGACCCTCAAACGGTTATTGAATAATAACATTCATTTAAACCCGGAGGTCGCCGCTTACGGTTTTCTCCTTGCCTATAGTTTACAAAATTATTGGAGTAGTATCAAGTGCCCCGCTACTCATTTTTCGCAAAAATCAGCATCGTTCC
>JAFREV010000202.1 GCA_017434685.1 Mogibacterium sp. | reverse complement strand
TGATGACCATGGTGTTCACCATCACGGCAGCCGCAGAGCCTGCAGCGGAGCAAACAGGCCTGAGAAAGACCGATCTCGCTGAAAGTTATGAGGGAAAGACTGTTGTACTTTCAACTAACGATGTTCACGGTGCTGTTGATGGCTATCAGTACGTTAAGGGTCTTAAGACAGAACTTGAAAGTCGCGGAGCCGATGTAATCATGGTAGATGCCGGAGATTTCTCGCAGGGAGATATCTATGTCAGCACTAACAAAGGTGCTGCCGCAATAAATCTGATGAGATTAGCTGGTTATGATTACGCGACTCTCGGTAACCACGAATTCGATTTTGGACCTGAAGCCATGAATGCGAATATTGCAAGAGCGCAGGCTACCGAAGGCGACGGAACACCGTTCAAAATCCTGTGCTCAAACATTATCGATAATGAAACAAATGAGCCTAAATATCAAACAAAAGATATTTACACCAAGGAATCAATGGGAGACCTCAAGGTAGGATTTGTTGGAGTTGCCACTCCTGAGACACAGACCAAATCTCTCCCTACGAATTTTGCAAACGTACATTTCAATGCAAGAAATGACCAGGAAGTACAGGTACTGTACGACGACCTGGATGCACAAGTCGCTGCTCTTAAGGAAGACGGTGCAGATGTTGTTTTCCTGCTTGCTCATCTCGGAATTGATGCCGAGTCTGAGCCATTCCGTTCATCGGATGTTTATGAAAAAATGAATAATAAATTCGATATGATAATTGACGGTCATTCACACACAGTAATGACCGCAGGCGCTAATAGTGAGCCTATTATGTCGACAGGAACCAAGTTCCAGCATATCGGAGTTACCGTTATAAACGAAGAGACAAAAAAGGTAGAATCAAACTTCCTTTATCAGCTTAAATTATTGGAAGACTTAGTTGATAAAGATGGAAAGGCTTATCAGGCTTACACGACGTACTTCGATGATCTTGACAAAGATGATGTGGTTGGAGCGTATTCTAAAAACCTCATAGATACTGTAAACGAAGAATATGACGCTACATTTGCACAGACTTCAGTTCATTTAAACGGAGCAAGATCTTTGGAAAAAAGCGGCATCCTCGGAAATAGAGACAGCGAGACAAATTTGGGAGACCTCATCGCAGATTCTATGATGTGGTATGTGAAAAATAGAGTGTCGGATCTTGGAGTTCCGGATGAAAATATAGTAGCTATCACTAACGGAGGAGGCATCAGGGCGACCATTGAAGTCGGAAATGTCTCAAAGAGGAGTATTAACTCAGTTCTTCCGTTCGGTAATACTATTGCTGCTGTTACCGTAACTGGTGCTGAGCTCCTCGAGGCTCTCGAAGCATCGACATATAATGCTCCAAAGGAATTAGGAGGCTTCCCTCAGATTGCAGGTATGGAAGTTGAGGTTAATACATATCTTCCTTACGATAAACAGGATAATCCATATCCGGGATCCACATATTATGGGCCAAAGACTATTAAGAGAGTAAAGATCAAAAAGGTTAACGGAAAGGATTTCGATCCTGCAGCCACATACGTGGTGCTTACCAACAACTTCTGCGCATCCGGCGGAGACACATATTATGCGTTTGCTAATGCCAGCAACCAGTTCGATACATCTATTCCTCTGGATGAGGCTTTGATGGAATATATCTATGATGAGCTGAAGTGCGAAATTGGTGATGCGTATGCTAATCCACAGGGAAGACTCGTGTTCACAACAGATCTTCTTAAAGAAGCTCAAGAGGATTTAGAAAAAGCAAAAACTGCAGGGGACACACAGGCAGTTGTTGATGCAGCTACTGCACTTGTAGATATAGCTGAAAGAACAGGCGATATGGATATATATAAGGCTGCAGTAAATGAATTGAAAGTGGCTACAGCTAAGCTTTCTGAAGAAAAGAATGCTTCCGATAAAGAACTCAAAGCAGCTAAAGCAAAATTAAATACAGCTGAAAAGAAGTTAAATAGTATCGCTAAGAATATTAAGGTTGTAACTGTCAACTCCACGACGGTCACAGCTAAGACAATTGACGCTGCTGTTAAGAAGGTTGGGGGCTCAGAAAAATATGTCACCAAGATTGTACTCGGTAAGAAAGTAAAGACCGTCAAGGCCAAAGCTCTTACGAAATACAAGAAGGTAACAACTCTTGAGGTGAAGACTACGAAACTCAAGAAGAAAACAGTTAAGAATTCACTCAAGGGCAGCAAAGTTAAAACAGTAAAAGTATCAGTTGGCAATAAGAAGGTCAACAAAAAATATGTAAAGGCATATAAGAAGATCTTTACAAAGAAGAATGCCGGAAAGTCCGTTAAAGTTAAATAAGAGCTGACATCATTTTCGGTACGGTATTAAAAATGTCAATCGGGGTAGTGCCGCAAGGTGCTGCCCCGACATTTACACAAGCTAAATTAATAAGGCCTATGTTTGAAAAAGTACACATCGTAAAAGTTTCTTTTTGCTGTACTTTAGGCTATAATTATGACAACTGGGGATCGAAAGTACCCCGAACTAAAAATCATTTATATCTATGTAACGAATTATATTCGAGGAGGATTAAGATGAAGAAGTTTCTTATGATTGCCCTCGCAGCTATCATGGCATTCTCCATGGCAGCATGTGGGGGTGGAAACAGCGGTGGTGATGAGGCTGCAGCTGATGACGCTATGAGAGTTGCAATGGTAACTGACTATGGTGACATCACAGACCAGTCCTTCAACCAGACAACTTATGAGGCATGCAAGGAATTCTGCGATGAGAACAGCATTGAGTTCACATACAAGAAACCTGCATCCGACGCAGACGCTGACCGTATTTCTTCAATGGAAGAAGCTATCGAAGAAGGCTACAACGTAATCGTAATGCCTGGTTATGCATTCGCACCGGCTATCCGCGAGACAGCTCCAAGCTATCCGGATGTTAAGTTCGTAGCACTCGACGTAAGTGAGTGGGATCTCACACACGACGGCGACAACGAAGTTGAATTTGACGGTTCAAACGTTTACAGTGCTGTTTATAAGGAAGAGCTCGCCGGCTACATGGCAGGATATGCCGCTGTTAAGCTCGGATACACCAAGCTCGGATTCCTCGGCGGAATGGCAGTACCTGCTGTACAGAGATACGGATACGGATTTGTTCAGGGTGCTGATGCTGCAGCAGAAGAAACAGGAAAGACTGACGTAGAGCTCAAGTATGTATACGGCGGACAGTTCTTCGGAGATGCTGATATCACAGCTAAGATGGACACATGGTACGGCGCAGGCACAGAGTGCGTATTCGCATGCGGCGGCGGAATCTTCACATCTGCTGCTGAGGCTGCTGCTAAGACAAAGGGCAAAGTTATCGGTGTAGACGTTGACCAGGCTGCTATCATCGACGGCGCCTACGGCGAAGGCATGACAGTAACTTCTGCTATGAAGGGACTTGCTCCTACAGTTAAGACACTCCTCGGTGCTATTAACGAAGGAAAATGGGACGACTACAAGGGCAAGATCGAGAGCCTTGGCCTTGTTTCAGAGACAGCTGCTGACAACTATGTACAGCTGCCTGAGACCACACAGTGGGCTGACGGATTCCAGCAGGCTGATTACGACACACTCGTAAAAGAACTCTTCGACGGAACAAGAAAAGTTTCCGACGACATCACAGCAATGCCTGCAGTTAAGAACATTAAGGTTGACGATCAGGGCGCTATCAAATAAGCACTTGTTAATCGAATTACCTGAGGCGGCTTCTTCGGAAGCCGTCTTTTCTTGCAATTTTAATGTGTTTGACGGCTTTCTCTTATTGTGAGAAAGTCCATATTTTGATAAAATATTTACATCTATATGTAAGTAGTTTTTGTTATATGACGGAGGAATTGAATTATGGATACACCTTATGCCATAGAAATGGTGAACATCACCAAACGATTCCCCGGCATCATTGCGAATGACAACATCACTCTGCAACGTAAGAAAGGCGAGATACACGCCTTGCTTGGTGAAAATGGTGCCGGTAAGTCAACTCTTATGTCCGTTCTCTTCGGACTCTATCAAGCTGAAGAAGGCGTAATTAAGAAAGACGGAAAAGAGGTTACGATAAGTGACCCGAATGATGCCAACGACCTTGGTATCGGAATGGTGCACCAGCACTTCAAACTGGTGCAGTGCTTCACCGTACTCGAAAACATCATACTCGGAGTTGAGACAACCAAGAGCGGTGTTCTCCAGATGGAAGAAGCAAGAGCTAAAGTTATGGCGCTCTCTGAGAAATACGGACTGCAGGTAGACCCTGATGCCAAGATCGAAGACATCACGGTAGGTATGCAGCAGAGAACCGAGATTCTCAAGATGCTGTACAGAGACAACGAGATTCTCATCTTCGACGAGCCGACGGCCGTACTTACGCCGCAGGAAATCGACGAGCTGATGGCAATCATGAAGAGCCTTGCAGCAGAGGGCAAATCCATCCTCTTCATCTCGCATAAGTTAAACGAGATTATGGAGGTTGCCGACAGAGTATCCGTACTCAGACGAGGCAAGTACATCGGAACGGTAGAGGTTAAAAACACCACCAAGGAAGAACTCAGCCGCATGATGGTAGGCCGTGATGTACAGATGGTAGTAGACAAAGAAGCTGCCAAGCCGGGTGAGACAATTCTCAAGGTTGAGAACATGACCATCGCATCCAAGCTCCACTCAAACAACGCAGTTAAGAACGTAAGCTTTGAGGTCAGAGAGGGCGAGATAGTCTGTATCGCCGGTATCGACGGCAACGGCCAGACTGAGATGGTATACGGACTTGCGGGATT
This sequence comes from Mogibacterium sp., assembly GCA_017434685.1. GTDB lineage: Bacteria > Bacillota > Clostridia > Peptostreptococcales > Anaerovoracaceae > Crickella. Next base: position 17,459 of record JAFREV010000202.1, on the reverse strand, counting down.
TGAGCCCCTCGTAGAAGGTAAGATTACACTCTGCGGTGAGGACATGACCAAGTCATCCATCAGACACAGATCCACACACGGAATGTCCCACATCCCTGAGGACAGACACAAACACGGACTCGTTCTCGACTATCCTCTCGAATACAATATGGTTCTCCAGAGATACTTCGAGCCTGCTTTCACATCGGGTGCAGGTTTCCTCAAGAGAAAGGACATCCGTGAGTATTCAGAGAGACTTGAAGGCGAATTCGACGTAAGATCCGGACAGGGGCCTATCACAATCGCAAGATCGATGTCCGGCGGTAACCAGCAGAAAGCAATTATCGCCCGTGAGATTGACAGAGATCACAAACTTCTCATTGCGGTTCAGCCGACCAGAGGTCTAGACGTAGGAGCCATCGAGGGAGTTCACAGACACCTTATTAACGAGAGAGATAACGGAAGAGCAGTACTGCTCGTATCACTCGAACTCGAAGAGGTTATGAACGTACCTGACAGAATCCTCGTTATGTATGAGGGTGAGATTGTAGGAGAACTCGATCCTAAGAAGACAACTGTCGAAGAACTCGGTCTCTACATGGCAGGCGCCAAGAGAAATGTTACGGTTGATGCCAATACGAGTGAGATTGAAGAGTCTGAAGTTATCGATGTCGTAAGAGGAGGAAAGGAGGAAACAAAATGAACGAAAAAGCTGTAAAGAAAAACATTTTGAAGAATCCGTCCTTCCAGGCGATCCTTACATCACTTATATGTATCATAATCGGTCTTCTGATCGGATACATAGTACTGCTGCTGATTAACCCGGCAGGAGCGGGTGAAGCCATAAAGACCATCATCCTGAACTTCCTGTCGCGTTCGAGCTCGGCAGCTCAGATGAAGGCACTTGGTAACACAATGGCCAAGACCGCACCGCTTCTGATGTGCGCGCTTTCAATCTGTTTCTGCTACAAGGTAGGACTGTTCAACATCGGTGCTGCCGGACAGTATGAGGCAGGCGCATGCTTCGGACTTTATGCGGCGCTTGCATGGCATATGCCATGGTTCATCTGCCTTATAATCGCAGCTATTGCAGGAGCTGTTATCGGAGCTATCTCCGGTGCGCTCAAGGCATACAGAAACGTTAACGAAGTAATATCCGGCATCATGCTCAACTGGATAATGCTCTATCTGACCAACATGATGCTCAACAAGGTCAAAGACCCGACGAGCCCGTATACCATCAAGATTTCGTCAGCCAACAAAGGCGCGCTCATCCCGATGGCAGGACTCAACACACTGTTTGCAAATAACAAAACAGTTACCCTCGCGGTTCCTCTGGCCATACTCTTCGCCATACTGATTTGGGTAATTCTTTCCAAGACCAAATTCGGATATGAGCTGAAGGCTACCGGATACAACAAAGAAGCCGCAATGTATGCGGGCATGAAAGAAAAACAGAATATCATCGTAACGCTGGCAATCGGCGGTGCCCTCGCAGGTGTCGGTGCTGCGTTCCTCTTCCTGACCGGTTATCAGGAATGGTCAACGACTCAGACCTCGGTACCGGGCATGGGATTCAACGGAATCGCCGCGACATTCCTCGGAGGCCTTCATCCGATAGGAACGATATTCGCATCGTTCTTCATCCAGTCGATTACGGACGGTGGCGCGCTGATAGACAAATCCGTTTATCCGTCGCAGATCTCCGACCTGATATCTTCACTCATCATTTATCTCTGCGGATTCGTGCTCTTCTTCAAGCATATAATCAATAATGCTGTAAGCAAGAGAGATACGGGAGGCCCGAATGTAAACGACGTTCCTGTAGAACCTGCCGCAGACAAAGATGACAAAAAAGAAGGAGGTGACAAGTAATGGTATTATTGATTCAATACACTGTTATATTCGCCTCGGTACTTTGCCTTGTAGCACTTGGCGGATGCTTCTCCGAACACTCCGGAGTAATCAACCTCGGTCTTGAGGGAATCATGGTAATGGGCGCACTCGGCGGTGCGGTTACGATGTTCCTTCTCCCTGCAGGTACATCCAAGATAGTTATAGTTCTGGCGACCACGCTCGCGGCTATTCTGATCGGAATGATTTATTCCTGCCTGCTGGCAGTTGCAAGTATCAACTTCAACGCTGACCAGACTCTGATCGGTACAGCTATGAACCTCCTGGCTACCGCAGCAGCTACTGTATTTGTAAGAGCGATGAACACGTCCATCAACCCGGACAATGTATCTTCCACAATTCAGTACATCCAGGAGAAAAAAGCATTCCTTAAGTATGTAGGCAAATTCGAATTCAACTGGTTTATGCTTATGGCAGTCATACTGCTGGTGCTGTCATACTTCATCCTTTATAAGACGAAGTTCGGACTCAGACTCCAGGCTTGCGGTGAGAACCCACAGGCTGCGGACTCCGTAGGTATCAACGTATACAAGATGCGCTGGGCAGGCGTGCTGATCTCGGGCTTCCTCGGAGGTCTCGGAGGCATCGTATATATCACAGCCGGCGTATCCGAGTGGAAATTCGAAATGGGTGTTGCGGGCTTCGGCTTCCTGGCACTCGCTGTAATGATCTTCGGTCAGTGGAGACCGACCAAGATCGCTCTGGCAGCCCTGCTGTTCGGACTCTTCCGTGCCCTGTCCAACGTATACACAGGTATCGGATTCCTCGCAGCACTTCACATACCGAGCACGGTATACAACATGCTGCCGTACATTATCTCAATCATAGTTCTGGCATTCACATCCAAGAACTCCAGAGCGCCTAAGGCAGAGGGCATCCCTTACGACAAAGGCATGAGATAAAACTCAGAGCAATACAAAAGCAGCCGTTCGATGAGCGGCTGCATTTTTGTGCATAGATATTAAACTATTTCAGAAAGGAAGGAGGCTCCGTCGCCGCGGTAGCCGATGCCGAAGTAGTCGGCGATGGTCGCACCCATATCGGCAAATGTGTCGCGGGTTCCGAGATTGACATCCTTCTTGAGTTTTGCACCGTAGACCAGGCAAGGAACGTCCTCTCTCGTGTGGTCTGTGCCCGTGTATCCCGGATCGCAGCCGTGGTCTGCGGTGATGATCAGAATATCATCGTCTCTTAATTTCTCCATCAGCTGTCCGAGCTGCACATCGAAGTCGCAGAGAGCCTGTGTGTATGCAGGCACGTCGCGCCTGTGCCCATAGATCATATCCGTATCCACGAGGTTGATGTAGCAGAGACCTTCGAAATCCGAATCTGCAACATCGAGCACGCGCTCCATATTCGCTGTATTACCTTTATTAGGATAACTCAGCATCACGCTCTTGCCTGCGAATATATCGTAGATCTTTCCTACTCCGATGTTTAGGAAACCCTCGCTCTTAAGTGCGTCGAGCACTGTCTCGCGCGGAGGCTGAAGGCTGAAGTCATGACGCCTTACAGTCCTCTGATACGGATGCTCGCCCTCAAAAGGTCTGGCGATTATACGCCCCACTCCGTGCTCACCCTGCATTATCTCGCGGGCCTGTCTGCAGTATTTATACAGATCCTCGATAGGAACAACATCTTCGTGAGCCGCAATCTGAAGAACGGAGTCCGCACTCGTATATACGATTAGTGCGCCTGTCTCAACGTGTTCCTTTCCGTAATCTTTGATTACCTCGGTGCCTGAGTATGGGAGATTGCATATGATCTTGCGTCCCCATGCGGCTTCGAGTTTATCCAGGACATCCTGAGGAAATCCGTTAGGATATGTAGGAAGAGGTCTCGGTGAAATCATACCGGCCATCTCCCAGTGCCCTACTGTCGTGTCTTTACCCATGGACTTTTCGTGCATGCGGCAGTAGCATCCGATTACATCGCTCTTCGGCGCGCGAAATGAAGTGCCGTCTATGTTTGCAAGTCCAAGTTTCTCGAGGTTCGGCACATTCATTTTACCGCTCTTATAGCAGCTGCCGAGCGTATCGGACCCGGCATCACCGAAATCCGCCGCGTCCGGCGCGCCGCCGAGCCCCACGCTGTCCAATACTATCCAGAATACTCTTTTCATATTAACTCCTTGCGAATTAAACTATTAAAGTCCTTTTTTCTCATGTTTTATCATTTTTCTGATTGCCTCTATCGCTACTCGAATGGCCAGGTCGGTGTCGTGCTCCTGAGGATTCGGAAGGCCTGCCTTCTCTCTTTCCTGGTTGGCAACAGTCAGGAATACCGAGCCTACGCGCACCCTGCGGTAAGCGCCGACTATAAACAGTGTGGCGGATTCCATCTCGGAAGCCTTGCAGCCCAGTCTCAGCCAGGCTTCCCACTTGTTCAGGAGTTCGTAGCTGTTTGGCAGAGCCTCAGGCATGTGCTGTCCGTAGAAAGCATCCTTGCACTGTACGACGCCCTGATGATAAGTTACGCCCATCTGCTGAGCGGCTCTTACCAGAGCAGATGCTACGGTTACATCCGCAACAGCCGGATACTCTATAGGAGCGTACTCCTTGGAAGTACCGTCCATACGAACTGCGCCCGTTGCAATTACAATATCTCCGCCTTTGACATCGATGTCCATGCCACCGCAGGTACCGACTCTGATAAATGTGTTCGCACCTACGTTTACGAGCTCTTCAAGGGCAATTGACGCCGACGGTCCGCCCACGCCTGTCGAGGTACAACTTACTTTTACTCCGTCTAGGTAGCCTGTGTATGTGACATACTCACGACTGTCTGCGACTTTCTCTGCGTTATCGAAATATGCCGCAATCTTCGGAACCCTGTGAGGGTCTCCCGGCAGGATTACATATTCTCCTACATCTCCCGGCCTCAGGCCCACGTGGTACTGATAGCCGCCGCCTTCTGTATAATCTACCATTTCTGTCTCCTCTTCATTTCCAACTGATTTGTGCTATCGATATCCCGAGATTAATATTCGCCGTCTGACTCAAGTCCTTTGACCGCCTTGACAATACGGCTCGTTCCGAGTCTCCTCGCGCCGATCTCCACATATTTATCCGCATCCTCGAGACCGGAAATTCCGCCGGAGGCCTTGACCTTTACGCCTTCTCCTACGTTATTGACCATAAGCTCGACATCTTCGAATGTCGCACCGCCCCCGCCGAATCCGGTCGAAGTTTTGATGAAGTCAGCCCCGGCAAATGTGACGATCTCGCACATTTTGAGTTTTTCCTCTTCTGTCAGCATGCAGGTCTCGATGATGACTTTGAGGATGTTGTCTCCACAGATTTCCTTGAGAGTTCTGATTTCGTTTTCAATATCGTCCCATCTCTTGTCCTTGACCCAGCCGATGTTGATGACCATATCGATCTCATCTGCTCCGTTATCCAAGGCGTCGCTGGTCTCAAAGGCCTTGGTTGCAGTTGTGTTATAGCCATGAGGGAAACCGATGACCGCACAGATTCTGACTTTCGATCCGGCATACTCCCTGGCTTGTGCGACATATGACGGCGGGATGCAGACCGTCGCGGTCTCGTATTTAATACCGTCATCAATTACCTGTTTGATCTCCTCCCATGTGGCAGCAGGTGCCAGCAGAGTGTGATCAACATATCCCAATATCTTTTTTACATCCATTGTGTTTCCTCGCTTCCACTTTCCGGTTTACGGAAAGAATCTTTCATGATTATTATAATGTACGAAACTATTTTACCACTTGCGAGATACTATTCAAAGCGTTTGACATGGGCGGGAGCATATGGTAGCCTATACACACAAAAGGTGCTACCGACAGACGGTCAGCCCTAACGATTAGTTACATGAAGTAGCCGTTCATCAGGGGGCGGCTACTTCTTTATATATGAGAGTAATGCTAACAGGAGCAACCCGAAGGTCATTCCAAGATAGATTGCTTCAAATATACTCATGGCAATCACCTCCTTTCCTAAGATTGGAGGGATTGAACCCTCCAATGAGGGCTAACCGCCTACCGCTATGGTAGCACCAATTATATTATTACAACAACAGAGACAGAAATAAAGAAGAATTAGTCCGCAAAATTTTGTAAAAATCGCTAAAATATAGATTTATAGGAAAGAGGAGGTTTTGAATTTCGAAGCTTTTGTATATACTGTTTATATTATTGTTTGGCGAAAAAGGTGGTAATAATGGCAGATACAATCGCGGCGATTTCAACGGCGCCGGGAGAAGCAGGAATCGGAATAGTAAGAGTCAGCGGTCCGGGTAGCTTGGACATCATGAGAAAGGTCATGGAGAAATCCCCGGAGGACATAGAGCCGAGACATATGTACCTGGCGGGCGCAGTCAGAGACAGCGGCAATCCCCTGAGCGAAACCATCGATCAGGCACTCTTTGCATATATGAAGGCACCTGCTTCATATACCGGAGAGGACATGCTCGAGATTCAGGCCCACGGCAGCGTGGTTTCACTTAAGAAAATCCTCGAGGCCGTGCTCGATACAGGCATCGGAAATATCCGCATGGCTGAGCCGGGAGAATTCACAAAACTTGCATTCCTCAACGGCAAGATGGACCTCTCTCAGGCAGAGGCCGTTATAGATATCATACAGGCTAAAAGCGATCTTTCCCTCGGAATTGCTGAGGCACAGCACGAAGGCAGGCTCAGTGAGACGGTCAAGGAAATAAGAGAATCGCTAATGGATATACTTGCTGAAATGGCTGTCGGCATAGACTATCCCGATGAGGATTATGAATTCGACGATGAGGGAGCAAACAGCGAACTCGTCAATAAACTCAGATGGGTCTTATCCGACGTCGAGGATCTCCTCGATACAGCAGACATCGGCAGGATTGCCAGAGAAGGTGTTAAACTTGTCATTGTAGGCAAGCCGAATGCAGGCAAAAGTTCACTCATGAATGCGATTCTCGGCGAAGGCAGAGTCATCGTAACAGACGTGCCGGGCACCACGAGAGATACTGTTGAGGAGAGTGCATCACTCGGAGGAGTTCCTATCGTGCTCGTCGATACCGCCGGTATCAGAGAGACCGGAGATAAGGTTGAGAAGATAGGTGTTGAGCGCACGACTCAGGCCATAGCCTCGGCGGATATGGTCTTGCTGGTGCTTGACGGAAGCCGCGAACTCGATGAAGAGGATAATATGGTCCTCAACTATGTGGAGCAAATGAGTCAGGAGCGTATGCTCGTTCTCATCAACAAGGAGGATCTCGGCTCCTCCATCAGCGAAGAGACCGTAAGAGAGAAACTGCCGGATGCGAGGATAATTAAAACATCCCTCGTCGGAAAAGGCGCTGCAGAAGCTGCCCGCAGGATATCCGAAGAGATAGGAGAAATCTTCGAACTCGGCAATATAAAGCCTTCGGAGATGAACATCATCACAAACGAGAGACATGTGCGCATGCTGAAAAATGCAGTAATGAATCTCGACGAAGCTATAAATATGCTTCAAAACGGAGAGCCTCTCGAGGTTGCGGAACTGTCAGCACACTACGCATATGATTCACTGGGCAAGATAATCGGAGAAGAGGTCGGAGACGAAATCCTCAACACCGTTTTCTCAAGATTCTGCCTCGGCAAATGATTATGCCGCCTCGCTGTGAACAAAAATACTTCGAGTAGTTTTAGATTGACATATGACAAATAATAGTGCTTTTGAAATCGTTGTTATCGGAGCCGGTCACGCGGGATGCGAGGCCGGTCTTGCTGCGGCCAGACTCGGTATGAAGACGGCCGTTTTTTGCACTGATCTCGAATCAGTCGCCATGATGCCCTGCAATCCGTCCATCGGAGGCACGGGTAAAGGCCATTTGGTGCGAGAGGTCGATGCTCTCGGCGGAGAGATGGGCGTTAACATAGACAAGACTTTCATACAGTCCAAGATGCTCAACACCTCGAAGGGACCGGCTGTGCATTCCCTGAGAGCGCAGGCAGACAAACACCGTTATCACGATGAGATGCTCAAAACCTTGAGAAGTCAGCATAATCTCGAACTGATTGAAACAGAGGTTGTTGATGTTTTGACCGATGGCGAAGGCACGGTATGCGGAGTTCTGACATCCGACGGGACAGAATACAACAGCAAGGCCGTCATCGTTTGCACGGGAACTTTCCTCGCAGGAAGAATATTCATAGGAGACGAAGTAAAGGAGTCGGGACCGGACGGCCTCTCCCCTGCTACGACTCTTGCGGAGAATCTCAGAGCCAAGGGATTTCCGATGAGACGCTTTAAGACGGGCACCCCGGCCAGAATGACTGCCGAAAGCCTTAACTACGAAGCGATGAAGGAACAGACGGGAGATGAAAGAATCGTTCCGTTCAGCTTCCTCAACGAAGATAAAGAATATGAAATGGACCAGATTTCCTGCTGGCTCTCATATACGAATGAGGATACGCACAGGATAATCATGGATAATATAGAAAAGTCCGCGATGTACTCGGGCAACATCGTAGGGGTCGGGCCGCGCTACTGCCCTTCCATAGAAGATAAAGTCTCGAGATTCAGGGACAGGAAGCGCCACCAACTCTTCGTGGAACCCGAGGGTCTGGATACTGATCTTATGTATATACAGGGTATGAGTTCGAGTTTGCCTCGCGACGTGCAGAAGGCGTTTTATTCCACGATACCCGGACTCGAGAATGCGGAGATAGTTAAGCCCGCTTATGCCATAGAATACGACTGCATAGATCCGATGTCACTTAAGGCGAGCCTTGAAAACAAAGAGGTTCCGGGTCTTTTCTGCGCAGGACAGTTCAACGGAAGCTCGGGTTATGAAGAGGCCGCAGCCCAGGGACTCATCGCAGGAATCAATGCAGTTTGCAAAATTAAGGGCAAGTCCCCTTTCGTGCTTCGCCGCGATCAGGCATACATCGGAGTCCTGATAGATGATCTGGTGACCAAGGGCACGAACGAGCCGTACAGAATAATGACATCGAGGGCTGAGTACCGCCTGCTCCTCCGCCAGGACAATGCCGACAGAAGGCTCACGGAGATAGGAAGAGAGTACGGATTGGTCACGGATGAGCGCTATGAGAGGTACTGCAAAAAGAAGGATAAAGTTGACGCGGAGGTAGAACGCCTGAGGAGTAAACGCATTGATATTTCAACGTTCAGAGCTTTTCTCGAAAGATGTGGAGAACCTCAGGCAGAGACAGCATCAAATCAGACATTCGCAGAGATGCTCGCAAGACCGGGCGTGAGCTATGAGGCTCTTGCCGAAATAGATGACGACAGACCGGAGCTCGGACTCAATGAAAAGATTGAGGTCGAGGTCATACTTAAATACGATGGGTACATTAAGAAGCAGATTAACGAAGTTGAGAAGCTCCAGAATTTAGAGAACAAATGTTTGAGTGAGGGGCTGGACTACAACTCAATCGGAGGACTGAGGCTTGAAGCCAGGCAGAAACTCAGCGAAATCAGACCGCGCACGGTCGGACAGGCCAGCCGAATTTCAGGAGTCTCCCCCGCTGATATCAACGTGTTGCTCGTATTTTTGGAGAAGATGAGAAGAGAAGAAAAAGAATGACAGTAAGAGAAGAAGCACACAATTATATAGAGGAACTCAGACGGACCAGAGGTTCGGAGACGGCAGACAAACTCCTCTCCTATATTGATATGGCTCTCGAAAGAAATGAGCACATCAACCTGACTGCTATCAGGGACAGAGACGAAGCTGTCATAAAACACCTGGCGGATTCCCTTTCCATATCTGAACTCCCGGAATTTTGGGATGCACAGAATATTATTGATGTAGGAACAGGAGCAGGCTTTCCGGGCGCACTCCTTGCAATTGCATGCCCGGAGAAATATTTCGTGCTTCTTGATTCGACTCGAAAAAGACTCAGAGTAATAGATGAATTCGCAGAGACTTTGGGTATAAACAATCTTATGACGGTTCACGCAAGAGCAGAGGAAGCTAACAGGCAGGAGATGCATGAGAGCTTTGATCTATGCGTCTCCAGAGCTGTCGCAAATCTGACCACCCTTTCCTCTTGGTGCCTTCCATTCGTCCGCAAAGGCGGTACGTTCGTAGCTTACAAAGGTGAGAACTATGCCGATGAAATTGAAGCCGCCTCCCCTACCGTTGCCAAACTCGGCGCTGCTTTTGACCGCGCCGTTCCTGCCGATTCCGGCTATGATTCCATAAAAGATCACGTACTACTTGTAATAAATAAGTAATTGTTCCACGTGAAACAATTTCAAACATTCGGACGGTTTGGAAGAGGCCGAGGCGAGAATTCCGCAGGAAGTTCAGAGACTCACCGAAGCAGCGATTTTACGGCGAAACGAGAGCCGGGAACTGGAGCGATCGAGCCTGACGAGAGAGCGGAATTCCCGGTCGAGCTTGGAAAATCGATGAAGCGGCTTGAGTCTCGGACTTTCGAGGACTCGAGACGAGGACTACTTCCAAGCCGCCTTTATATGTTCCACGTGAAACATTCGACGCAAAATCTATATATAGTGGCTCTATACGCTCTCAAATACAAGTTATGCGATGTTCCTTTTTTAGACCAGCAAAATCACCTAAACAACACAAAATCAGCACATTATAAAGTAGAAAACTACACACTTTTGTTGTACAATATGCGGAAGTGTTTAATCGGGCGTTATGCCCCTCAGGAGGTATTAGATGGGCAAGGCAATTGCTATATTTAACCAAAAGGGCGGAGTAGGAAAAACGACGACCAATATCAATCTGGCCGCGGGACTTGCCGGCAAAGGCAAGAAGGTTTTGATGGTGGACATCGATCCCCAGGGAAACACAACCAGCGGCATCGGTATCAGAAAGAGAACGCTCAAAGCGACGCTTTATGATGCTCTGATAGATACGAGCTTTGACGTAGCCAAAGCTGTCCTCCCTACCAATACTGAAAACCTTTTTATCATCCCGGCCAGCGTGGATCTCGCAGGCGCGGAGGTTGAGCTTGCACAGCTTGAAGGAAGAGAAGGAAGGCTTAAGAGAGTAATCGACTCGGTCAGAAAAGACTATGATTACATATTCGTCGACTGCCCTCCTTCGCTCGGAATTCTGACAATCAACTCGCTGACTGCAGTAGACAGCGTGCTGATTCCTATCCAGTGCGAGTTCTATGCACTCGAAGGAGTAAGTCAGCTGATCAGCACGATTGAGATGGTTAAAAAGAGAATGAATCCGGATCTTTACATCGAGGGTGTAATACTCAGCATGTTCGACGGAAGAACCAATCTTTCGCAGGCGGTAGTCGAAGACGTCAGAAACTTCTTTGGACCGGCACTGTACGAAACCATCATACCTCGAAATGTCAGGCTTGCCGAAGCACCGAGCTACGGTGTGCCGATTATGAAATACGACGCAAGTGCAGCAGGAGCCAAAGCCTATCAGGCATTTACAAAGGAGTTCCTGGCCAGAGAAAAAGCGATGAAAAAAGCGATGAAGAAAGAAGGTAAATAGCTATGGCCAAAAAAGCAGGACTGGGGAGAGGCCTCGATGCGCTGTTTGCCGACGTCGCTCCTATAAACGAAGAAGTCAGCGTGCTGGATAATCTTCCGGGCGGAGAGAGAAAAGCAGACAAAGAAGAGAAAAAGGCTGAGAGCAAAACTGCATCAAAGGCAGCCACTACAAAGAAGACAAAACCGACAGGAAGCGCAAAAACGAACAAAAGTTCTGATTTTGCAGACGAAGACAGAGTCATCTATGTGGATATAAATGACATCAAGCCGGGAAGCGCACAGTCCCGTATACACTTCGATGAATCTAAACTTGCGGAGCTTGCGAGTTCGATCAAAGCAAACGGAGTGATACAGCCGCTGATTGTCAGAAGCAGCACAAATGGCTACGAGCTCGTCGCAGGTGAGAGGCGCTGGAGAGCGTCGAGAATTGCCGGACTCAGCACGGTACCGTGTATAGTCAGAAACTTCGATGACAGGCAGAACGCGATAGTCGCCATCATTGAAAATATGCAGAGAGAGGATTTGAATCCGATTGAAGAAGCCAAGGGACTTAAGGCAATGACCGAGAAATACGGATTCACGCAGGAGCAGGTATCGGTATCGCTCGGACGGAGCAGAACTTACATAGCCAACAGCATCAGACTTCTTAAACTTCCGGAAGAGATACAACAGTATGTGTCAGAAGGACAGATGTCAGCGGCGCACGGAAGAACGATTATCAATATTTCGGACAAAGCGAAACAAAAGGAAGTCGCAGATAAGATAATACGCAACGATCTCTCGGTAAGAGCAACCGAGAAACTGGCAGATAAAATCAAAGACGAACTAAAACCGGAGAGAAAACGCCGCAAAAAAGCCGGGGACGCGGAAACAGTCAAAACGGCTGAAATGAAAGCGGTTGAAGCGGAACTCAGAACGCTGATAGGAACCAAGGTTAATATCAGCGGAGACGAAAAGAAGGGCAGAATAGAAATCGAATACTACAGCCTTGAAGAATTAAACCGTCTCATAGAGTTGCTCAGGGAAGCAGGCAGATAGCCTGAAAAGAGGTTCAGATATGGACAGCAATTATATAAGCCAAGTACCAATGCCGGCATGTGTTGTGGATTCGGAAGGATTTGTAACAGAAGCCAACGCGCTGATCAAAAACGTATTTGTCTACGAGGACATCAGCGGATCCAAGTTCTTTGCACTTACGGGAGTCAAGAGAGCGGAGGTCCTGAATGCAAATGAAGAGGAACTCGTAATCGAGCGAAACGACAGGGTATTCCGCCTTCGCACCAATGAAAATCCTGATCCCGAAGGAGACATAGTCGTATTCTTCGACGAGGCGACGGCGAGATTCACTTACAGGACGAAGCTGGAGAGCGACCGAGCCGTAATCGTATATGTCAATGTGGACAATTACGAGGAGTTTATGGCGAGTGCCGGTGAAGATTCCAAGAGACTGGTTCCGAGCCAGGTGGACAGTATGGTCCATAATTGGGCGACCAAATTCGATGCTCCTGTCGTAAGGACGGGAGACGACAGTTATGTCATGTACACCTGCAGGGGTAAACTCGATGAAATGATTGAAGAGAATTTCAGCATACTCGACGATGTAAGGTCCATCGAGGCGCAGATAGACTTCCCAGCATCGGTCAGTCTGGGCATTGGAATTTCAACGGTTTCGCTTAATGAGACTTCCGATCTTGCACAGGCGGCCCTCGAGCTTGCGCTCGGCCGAGGAGGGGACCAGGCGGTTGTCAAGACCGACGAGGGAACCCATTACTACGGCGGCACACAGCAGACCGTGGAGAAGGGCAACCGAGGAAAATCGAGAGTAATCGCACATGCTATGAGAACGCTCATAAGCGATGCGGACAAAGTCCTCATCATGGGGCACAAGATGCCGGATATGGACGCTTTCGGATCCGCTCTCGGAGCATACAGCATATGCCGATTCCTGGATAAAGAAGCATATATAGTCATGGATAAACATGACGAAGCCATAGAGACTTTGTTCGATCAGGCGGTCGACACCGGAGACTACGAGATAATCAAAGCTGAGAAAGCTATGACCCTCGTGACATGGAAGACGGTGCTGATCATCGTAGACACAAACAGACCTAATCTGGTTGAATGCGACGATCTTGTTAAAGCCTGCAGGCAAAGGATGATAATCGACCACCACAGAATTGCGGACGATTCATACCGCAACTCATCCGTGGCATATATCGAATCTTATGCATCTTCCGCAAGTGAGCTTATGGCAGAGCTGATGCAGCACATCGCACAGAAGAGATTCATCAACAAATTTGAGGCTGAGGCACTGCTTGCCGGCATCATGGTGGACTCCAACAACTTCTCCGGAAGGACGGGCGTCAGGACTTTCGAAGCAGCGGCATGGCTTAAAAGAGCAGGTGCCGACACAACAGAGGTTAAGAGATTCTTCCAGATCAACGGAGAGGACCTTAAGATAAAAGCCAAAGCCATAAGCAATGCCGAAATCAGCGAAAACGGAATGGCATACGCCATAAATGAGGCGAGCGGCGGAAATGCTCCTATTATCAATGCTCAGATTGCCGACGACCTGCTGATGATCAAAGATGTAAAAGCGTCATTTGCGCTTGGCCGCAATGACAGAGGGCAGACGATTATAAGCGCGAGGTCTATAGGAGATGTCAACGTTCAGAACATCATGGAGAAGATGGGCGGAGGCGGACATTTCTCATCCGCGGCAACTCAGCTTGAAAAGCCGATGGAAGAGGTTGAGCGGGAACTGAAAAGATTGGTCAACGAATACCTCGATAAACTTAATGCAGCAGATATCTTTGATGATGACAGCAAGATAGATGCGATAAACAGAAGAGATACATTGATATAAAACAATACAAAGGAGACTGAAGATGGAAGTCATACTGAAAAGAGATGTAAAAGGAACAGGTAAAGCAGGAGATATAGTAAAGGTCAGCGACGGATTCGCCAGAAACCGCCTAATTCCGAGCGGAGATGCGGTTGAAGCCACCGAAGCAAACAAGAAAATGGTGGCTCGCCAGAACGCCAAAAGAGAAGAGCAGCTTGCCAAAGATAAAGCAGATGCCGAGGAATTAGCAAAGAAGCTTTCCAAAGAGCAGATCGTTATCAAGACCAAGACCGGAGACGGCGGAAGGCTGTTCGGATCCATCACATCCATGGACATTGCGGAAGCGATCAAGGAACAGACCGGAGAGGAAATCGACAAGCGTAAAGTCGTGCTCGACAAACCGATTAAAGAAACTGGCGTATTTGAGATTGATGTCAAGCTCTTCTCCGATGTAAGCGCCAAGATTGAGGTCAAGGTTGAAGGGGGCAAAGAAGACTAGTATATGGACGAAGAGAGAAAAGAAAGAATACTCGTTCCACCGACAGACATAGATGCGGAAAGAGCCGTGCTCGGTGCTATGCTCAAAAGCGTTGATGCTAGAGCGGATGCCATAAGTATTCTGAATGCCGAGGATTTTTACCTCAAAGAGCACGAGGAAATATTCAGGACCATGCTCGAAATGGACCAGAAGGGTATCGGAATAGATATCACGACCGTATATTCGGCTCTTAAACAGAGAAAGACAGCAGAGATGGCAGGAGGTATGTCCTACCTCAGCAGACTGATAGATGATGCCATCGTGGTTTCGAATGCCAAATATTATGCTGAAAGCGTGGCAGACAAATCCAAGATGAGACAGCTCATCGAGGAAGCAGAGGGAATCAGAGAGGCTGCATATTCAGATGAACTTCCTCCCGGAGACATCCTGGATAACGCGGAGCAGAGGATACTCAACATCGCCAACAAATCTCAGAGGAGTCAGTACGAGCATATCAACGAAGTTTTATATCAAAACATCAAAAATATGCAGGAACTCGCCAAGCAAGGCGGAGAGATTAAGGGTATAGAGACAGGCTTTAAGAAGGTCGACGAAATACTCGGGGGCTTCCAGAAGACGGACCTCATCATACTTGCCGCCAGACCGGGCGTAGGAAAGACGGCCTGGGCCCTGAATGTTGCGGAGCACGCGGCAGTAAACGGATACAAGGTCATGGTATTCAGCCTGGAGATGGCAAACACCCAGCTCGGACAAAGACTTCTTTCCATGACGGCCAACGTACCTCTTGAAAATATCAGAAAGGGCGATCTTAACGCCGAAGACTGGGAAAGCGTAAGTATGGCGCAGGAAACATTCTTCAACACCAGCCTGGTGATTGACGAAAAATCCGTAATCACACCGGTCGAAATGAAAAATAAATGCCGCAGATTCAGCCAGGAAAGCGGTGGTCTGGACCTTGTTATCATCGACTACCTCCAGCTGATGAGCATGGGCGGCTACAAGATAGAACAGAGAGAAAAGGAAATTGCGGCCATCACCAGGTCGATTAAAATCATGGCCAAGGAGCTCAATTGTGCGGTTATACTTCTGTCGCAGCTTTCGAGAGGACCTGAGCAAAGAGGAGGCGATCATATGCCGAAACTTTCAGACCTCAGAGATTCCGGAGCCATAGAGCAGGACGCGGACGTGGTAATCTTCCTCAAGAGAGACGACTACTACAACAACGATGATGACAAGGCAGAAGTGGAAGCAAACGCAGCTCTCACGTGCACAGTCAATATTGCAAAACACAGAAACGGACCTACGGGCGTTGCCAACCTTACATGGATTCCGAGATATGTAAAATTCGGCAACATCGCAAAAGAACAGTAAACTTAATGGCCAAGACAAAGCTCAGAATCGCAGACAGAGGCGATATATTCTTAGATACGACGAGAGTGGAAAACCTCTTTATTAACGAGTTTCTGCCGGATGCACCGGGAGACTATGTTAAGGTGTATCTTTTTGCACTGATGTATGCGAAATATGAAGAGGAGATAGACTCATCCATCATGGCTAAAATGCTCGGGATGGAGGAGTTTGAGGTAGATGAAGCTTGGAATTACTGGGAAGCGAGGGGGCTGGTCAAAAGAAGCAGTGACGGCTCTGACATTGAATTCATAAGAATGGTGGAGAAACTCTACGGTAAAGGAATGCCGTATTCTCAGCCTGTGTCGATTGCAGTGCAGCCGGAGGGAGATGAAGAGGATGACGGAACAGAGGACAATTTTGATGATGAAGAGGTTGACCCATATTTCGACTTCGACAGCCCCGATGGTGCGGAACCGAAGCAGGAGGTAAAACCAAGAAAGAAAATTGCCCCTGCCGAGGAGAGAATTATGATAAGCGAACAGCTCCGGCAGATTTTCGCAAGATTTCAGGAAATCTCCGGCAGGACTGTTTCAAGACGGGAGACGGAGAAACTTACGGACGCAGTTAAAGTGTACGGAATAAAGCCGGAGGTTCTGTTCTATGCGATTGACTACTGCGCAGATCTCGGTAAGGACAGCATAGACTACATATTTAATGTAGCCAACAGGTGGAAGGAAGAGGGCTGCGAAGACAGGGAGTCTGTCAAGGCGCTGCTTGAAAAAGACAGCGAGAGAAACAGGGCATACCATGAGATATTCAAGGCTGTAGGATTTAACAGGCTCACCACGCCGGCGGACAGAGATATAATGAACCGCTGGTTTGACGAAATGGGATTCAGCCTGGAAGAAGTGCTCGAGGCTTGCCGGGCCACCGGCGGAATCAGAGAGCCGAGCCTCAGATATGTCAATAAAATACTTGAAAACAAGATGCTCGAAAAAGGCGGGGTGAAAAACACAACATCCGCCCCTTCGTCCGAAGGAGATGCAAAGGTAAGCAGGAAGGTCCTGAGAGAATACTTCGAACATATAAGGAAGGAAGAGGAGACTGCTTACGACGAAAGGATAAAAGAGGCATCGAACAAGATTCCGGGCATGGCGGAGCTCATGGACAGGGAAAGAGAACTTAATCATAGTGCAATGAGCCTGATGATAGGGGCGAGTTCTGAAGAGCGTGCCAAAATGAAAGAGGAAAGAAAAAATATTGCAGAGACCAAGAAAAGGCTTCTTGCAAGCGGGGGATATCCGTCGGACTACCTCGAAAAAAGATACAGATGCAATATATGCAAGGACAGCGGATATACTGACGAGGGTTTGGTCTGCAGCTGCTGCAGGGCCAGAGCTGATGAAGCATATATGTGGAACTTAGAGAGAGA
>JAFREV010000201.1 GCA_017434685.1 Mogibacterium sp. | reverse complement strand
GAGGAGACTGCAGATAAACTTATAGCTGAGGCTGAAGAGATTGCTCCTCTTATCGAAGACGATAACGAAAAAATAGTGGCTCTCAAAATTAAGATTGGTGAGAATGAGACAAAAGTCCTTTCCGGCAACGAAATCATCGAACGCGTGAGGGACAGCATCACAGATCTTGAGACATCGATAGAAGAAAACACTACTGAGCAGGAAGAACTTACACGCCAGAAAGAGCTCCTGACCAATACAGGAGCTGAGTCCGGAGATAAGGAAAACAGCCTGCGTGAAGCCAAAGAAGCGCTTGAAGCCGAGATTGAGGAACTGGCAGCTTCATTGGAGGCCAATAAAACAAACTCCGATAAACTCATGCATGAACAAAAGGAGAGCAGAACCAAGCTTGAGAACGTCAAAGAAGAAAGCTACAGACTTGAGGTAAAGACAGCGAGAAACGAGACTCTCTCCGAAACTCAGAAAGAAAAACTCTGGGATGAGTTTGAAGTATCCTATGCCGAGGCTCTTGATATGAGAGACGAGGACTTTGGTATCACCGCAGGAAACAGAGAATCTCGTGAGATAAGAATCCGTCTTGCCGAACTGGGTGATGTAAATGTCGGCTCCATTGAGGAATACAAGGCTGTCAGCAAACGCTACGAGTTTATGACTGCTCAGGAAGCGGATATTACAAAAGCCATGGATGAGCTCAATGAGATCATCAGGAATATGGATAAGACAATAAAAACGAGGTTTAAGGAGAACTTCGATAAAGTCGTTGTTAACTTTGAAGAGTCGTTTAAAGAACTCTTCGGCGGCGGATATGCTGAACTCAGACTTGAGGATGAGACTAAACCGCTTGAATCCGGAATTGATATTACGGCTCAGCCGCCGGGCAAAAAACTCAAAAATATTAACCTGCTTTCCGGCGGAGAAAAAACTCTGACCGCTATAGCACTTATGTTTGCGGTTCTGAAAGCTAAGCCTACACCTTTCGTCATTCTCGACGAGGTCGAGGCGGCACTCGATGAGGTTAATATAGAGAGGTTTTCCGACTATCTTAAAAACTTCGGAAATATTCAGTTTGCACTGATAACTCACCAGAAAGCGACTATGGAGCACGCTGATGTTCTGTACGGTGTAACTATGCCGGAACAGGGAATATCCAGAATGCTTTCGCTGAAACTCGGCGACGAATTCGATATGGAAGGATTGGAATAAAATGGGATTATTTGAAAAGAAATCAACTTTCAGAAAATTCATAGACAGCATTACGATGGCTGTCTATGACAACCCGGAACTCGGACCGGAATTCCTCGAGCAACTCGAGGAATCTCTTGTTATGGCTGATGTAGGTGTCGATACCGCTGATAAGATCATCAAAGCTCTTAATAAATCCATCAATGAGCAGTACATAACCAGAGAGCGCGAGATAAGAAAGGAACTCTCGAAAATCCTGGAAGAGATTATGGATAAGGGCGAGAGGAATAAGATGAGCGAGGATTATCCTCTGATTATCCTCATGATTGGAATTAACGGCGGCGGTAAAACTACATCCATAGCCAAGCTCGCTCACATGTATAAGCAAAAGGGCAAGAGCGTTATGCTGGCAGCTGCCGATACTTTCCGTGCAGCCGCTGCGGAGCAGCTTCAGATGTGGGGAGACCGAGTCGGTGTAAGAGTTATTAAACGCGAAGAAGGGACAGATCCTACTTCCGTAATTTACGATGCCATTCAGTCAGCAAAAGCCAATAACATTGATGTTCTTATCTGTGACACCGCAGGCAGACTTCAGAATAAAGTTAACCTCATGAAGGAACTCGAAAAGATGAGCAAGGTCATTTCAAGAGAATATCCTGAGGCGACAAGAGAAAACCTGCTGATACTCGATGCAACAACAGGTAAAAACGCCGTGAGCCAGGCGGAGGAATTCTCGAATATTACAGATATGACCGGCATCATACTTACAAAGATGGACAGCACCGCAAGAGGCGGTATATCCATTACGATTGCAGATGAGTATGATATGCCTATTAAGTTCATCGGAATGGGTGAAGGCATGAATGATCTGATTCCGTTCGATGCACACGAATTCGTGGAGGGCATCTTCGATGAGTAAACCTATACTCGCAATTGTCGGCAGACCTAATGTCGGCAAATCCACTTTCTTTAACAGGCTTGTTGGTGAGCGCCGGGCTATCGTAGAGGATACACCCGGAGTCACTCGCGACAGGATATATGCCGAAACCGACTGGAACGGTAAGGAG
Organism: Mogibacterium sp.; assembly: GCA_017434685.1. Classification (GTDB taxonomy): domain Bacteria; phylum Bacillota; class Clostridia; order Peptostreptococcales; family Anaerovoracaceae; genus Crickella. Next base: position 2,207 of record JAFREV010000201.1, on the reverse strand, counting down.
TTTGCCGTTATAGATACGGGCGGCATTGAAGTTAAGACAGATGACACCATCAGGTCACAGATGAGGGACCAGGCCGTGATGGCCATGGATATGGCGGATGTCATACTTTTTATGGTGGACGGAAAAGAAGGTCTTACTACAGCCGACAGTGAGGTTGCAGACCTTTTGAGACGCACCGGAAAAGAAGTGATTCTCGTAGTCAATAAAGTCGATGCTCCGTCAAAGGCATATGATCTTATTTACGACTTCTATGAACTGGGATTCGGAGAACCGGTTCCTATCAGTGCAGCAAATATGACCAATATCGGAGACCTGCTTGACCGAATAGTAGAAGGTTTCCCTGAGGACGCATTCGGGGGCGCCGATGAGAGCGTTCATATTGCAATTATCGGAAAACCTAATGTCGGTAAATCTTCACTTGTAAATGCTCTAACCAAGCAAAACCGTGTGATCGTATCACCGATAGCGGGAACTACAAGAGATACAATAGACACGCCGTTCACTTATAAAGACAGAGAATACACTCTTATAGATACGGCAGGGCTCAGAAAGAAGAGCAAGGTAAACGATGCAATAGAAAAATTCAGTGTAATTCGTGCTATTGCAGCCATCGAACGCTGCGATATATGCGTGCTTATGATAGATGCTGTTGAAGGGCTGACAGAGCAGGACAAAAAGATTGCCGGATACGCACACGAGGCCGGTAAAGGTCTGATGCTCGTTGTCAATAAATGGGATCTCATCGAAAAGGAAACAAATACGATGAGAGATTATGAGCGAAAGATCAAAGCTGAATTACTGTTCGCATCATATGCACCGGTGCTGTTTACATCCGTGCTTAACAAACTCAGGATTTTCGACATCATCGAGAGATGCGCGGCCATTCAGGATGCCAGGACGATGAGAATCTCCACAGGCAGATTAAACAGCATCATTGAGGATGCGGTTATGATGAGACAGCCTCCGTCAGACAAAGGTCGAAGGCTCAAAGTCTATTATGCGACTCAAATAGGCACGGCACCTCCGCTGTTTTCATTCAGCATTAACGACAGAGAACTGATGCATTTCTCTTATTCGAGATATCTCGAGAATAAGATCAGAGAGCATTTCAATTTTGAAGGGACTTCCATCAAATTCGTATGGAATGAGAAAAGGGGAGAGAGAAAATGAACAATGTAATTACCCTCGTTCTGATTGCTGCAGGTGCATATTTTATAGGCAATATAAATCCTGCGATAATCATAGGGCGGCTCCATGGTATAGATATCAGAAAAGAAGGGAGCGGCAATGCCGGAATGACCAATACTATCAGAGTCATCGGCCTCGGTGCAGGCATATCCGTCTTTGTTGTTGATGTGCTCAAAGCATTTTTATCGGTCAAGCTGGGAACTCTGATAGCCGGGGATTTATCCGGAGGTATGGTTGCCTTTGCTGCTGTCGTAATAGGCCATTGCTATCCTGCTCTTTACGGATTTAAAGGCGGAAAGGGCGTTGCGGCGTCGCTCGGTGCTGCCCTCGCACTCAACTGGCAGTCGGCTCTGATAGCAGCTGCCGTTGCAGGTATAGTATTTCTCGTTTCAGGTAAGAGAATGTCTATTGCATCGATTGCGGCAATTGTCTCATATCCCGCATTGGTTTACTTTATGGCTGATGACAAGAGGCTTTTCCTCTTTGCTATCGGAGCGGTTGTTTTCCTCGTTGCACAGCACGCAGCGAACATAAGGAGAATTGCCAAAGGCGAGGAAGAGTCGCTGACCATAGGGCACGCGGAACAGGAAAAAATCAAAGGAAAAGAGGAAGAATAAATGAGCAAATACCATATCATCACATATGGTTGCCAGATGAATGAACACGACTCGGAGAATATAGCAGGTATGCTTGAAGCTCTGGGATATACATACGAGGAAGACCCGTACAGGGCCGACCTCGTTATTATGAATACCTGCAGCGTAAGAGAGAATGCAGACAAGAGGTTTTTCGGCGTGCTCGGGCAGTTCAAGAAACAGAAAAAGAGCAATCCGGATTTCATGCTTTGCGTATGCGGATGCATGCCTCAGCAACCAAGGATAGTCGAAGAGATCAACAAGAGATTTTCTTGGGTGGATATTGTATTCGGCACTCAGAATATCGCTAAACTTCCGGAACTTCTCGAACTGAGAAAGAAAACAGGAAAGAAACAGAGGGCGATAATTGACAACAATCCGGAT
>JAFREV010000200.1 GCA_017434685.1 Mogibacterium sp. | reverse complement strand
GATCCGAGAAAAGAGTAATACAGGGAGGAAAGAGACATGATTACATTTGAATCTTATGACAGAAGAGAAAAACAGATCCTTTCCAAACTGGCTGAGTATGGTATCGGATCAATCGAAGAAGCAGAAAAGATTACAAAGGACGCAGGACTCGATGTTTATACAATGATCGAGAACATCCAGCCAATCTGCTTCGAAAACGCAAAATGGGCATACACGGTAGGTGCTGCAATCGCTATTAAGAAGGGTTGCCGCAAGGCTGCTGATGCAGCTGCTGCTATCGGAGAAGGCCTCCAGGCTTTCTGCATCCCGGGTTCTGTTGCTGATCGCCGTAAAGTAGGTCTCGGACACGGCAACCTCGGAAAGATGCTCCTCGAAGAGGACACCGAGTGCTTCGCATTCCTCGCAGGTCACGAGTCATTCGCTGCAGCTGAGGGAGCTATCGGTATCGCATCAAAGGCTAACAAAGTACGTAAAAAACCTTTGAGAGTTATCCTCGACGGACTCGGCAAAGACGCTGCTCAGATCATCTCCAGAATCAACGGATTCACATATGTTGAGACTGAGTATGACTATTTCACGGGAGAACTCAAGGAAGTATTCCGCAAGTGCTACTCAAAGGACCCTGAAAATCCGAGAGCTAAGGTTAATTGCTATGGCGCCAACGATGTACAGGAAGGCGTGGCTATTCTTTGGAAAGAGAACGTAGATGTTTCCATCACAGGAAACTCCACAAACCCTACAAGATTCCAGCATCCTGTTGCAGGAACATATAAAAAGGAAAGACTCGAAGCAGGCAAGAAGTATTTCTCAGTAGCTTCGGGAGGCGGCACAGGCCGTACGCTCCATCCTGACAACATGGCAGCAGGTCCTGCTTCCTACGGAATGACAGATACAATGGGACGTATGCACTCTGACGCTCAGTTTGCAGGATCGTCTTCGGTACCTGCTCACGTAGAGATGATGGGTCTCATCGGTGCGGGAAATAACCCTATGGTAGGAATGACTGTATCCGTAGCAGTTTCCGTAGAGGAAGCAGCTACTGCAGGTAAGTTCTAAACATAGCGCAATCAGGAATTATTTATGGCCGGCGGCTTTGTCCGCCGGCTGTGTGTTTCAAAAGGAGAAAAGCTTGGAAATAATCAGAGCAGAACATTCCGGATTTTGCTTCGGTGTAAACAGGGCCATAGAGCTCGCTTTTTCTGAAGCAGAAAAGAACGGCAGACAGGGCAGACTGTTGACCTGCGGCCATTTAATCCATAACAAGGATGTAGTTAAAGTTTTGGAGGATAAAGGTGCATCGCTAATAAAGTCACTTGATGAAGCCGAAAGAGGAGACACCGTAATAATCAGATCTCACGGTGAACCGAGAGAGTTCTACGAATATGCCGAGGAACACGGCATAGAACTCGTTGATACCACCTGCGTTTTCGTGCAGAAGATACATGAGATAGTGGATGAGGCTCATCAGGAGGGACGAGCGGTTGTAATCATCGGAGACGCCAATCATCAGGAAGTAAAGGCTACAAACGGCTGGTGTAACTATGATGCGACTGTAATCGGCAGTGTTGAAGAAGCCAAAAATCTCGCCGGCACTCTTAAAGACAGTAATCCTGTTATTGTCTGCCAGACCACAATCAAGCAGGAACTCCTTGACAGCATACTCGAAGTCTTCGATAAAGCAGGGGTAAAATATGACATCAAAAACACGATTTGCAATGCCACGAGAGACCGTCAGAACAGCTGCGCCGAACTCGCTCGCAAAGTCGATGTAATGCTTGTAATTGGCGATGTAGAAAGCTCTAACTCGAGAAAATTGTACGAAATCGCAGACAATAACTGCAAAAAGGCTATATTTATTGAAAATGCTGAAAACTTAGACTTGCAAGGGTTTACAAAAAAGGATAAAATTGGTCTCGTGGCGGGTGCTTCGACGCCCGAATGGATTATCAAGGAGGTTATTTCTCATATGAGCGAAAATGCAACTAAAACGATGGAACATAATCCGATGATGGAGTTTATGGATGACATCGAAAAATCTCTACGTTTACCGAAGCCGGGTGACATTGTTGATGGTAAAGTCGACCAGGTTATGGCAGATGCCGTCATTGTCAACATGGGCTGCAAGAAAGACGGAATTCTGAGATCGGATGAGGTAGTACTCGAAGAAGGTCAGACTCTCGCAGACTTGTTCAAGGTAGGCGACGAAATCAAAGCCAAAGTCATCAAATCCGATGACGGTGAGGGCGGAATCATGCTCTCAACAAAGAGACTTGTGGCAGTTGAAAACTACACAGAACTCGAAGAGGCTATGGCTAACGAAGAGATCATCAACGTTAAGCTGGTAAGAGCCGTAAACGGCGGTGTTATCGCAGCTTACAAAGAGATCACAGGTTTCGTACCAATGTCACAGCTTTCAGACAGATACATCGAGAACGCCGATGAATTCCTCGGTCAGGATGTAGATGTCAAAGTTATCAGAGTTGATACAAAGAGAAACAGAGCAGTATTCTCAAGAAAAGCTCTGATGGTAGAGGAAAAGAGAAAAGCCGTAGCTGAGATTTGGAATAATCTCTCTGTAGGCGACGTCGTTGAAGGTAAAGTAATGAGATTTACCGACTACGGTGCATTCGTAGACATCGGCGGAGTAGACGGACTTCTCCACATTTCCGAGATTTCATGGGGCAAACTCAAACACCCTGAAGAAATTCTCAAAATCGGAGATATTATCAATGTCAAGATTCTCTCACTCAACGAAGACAAGGGCAAAATCAGCCTCGGTCTCAAGCAGACACAGCCTGAGCCATGGTCGCTGGTAGGAGATAAATACCAGGTTGGCGATGTACTCGAAGGTAAGGTTGTACAGATCAAAGAGTACGGTGCATTCGTAGAACTCGAAGCCGGACTCGACGGACTCGTACACATCTCCGAGATTGCCAACAAGAGAGTTGAGAATGTATTCGACGAACTCAAGATCGGCGAGACAGTGAACGTAAGAATCATGGAGATAGATCCTGACAATAGAAGAATCAGCCTTTCTATCAAAGCAACTCTTCCTGAGGAAGAGCAGGCAGCTG
>JAFREV010000199.1 GCA_017434685.1 Mogibacterium sp. | reverse complement strand
TCCACATAGCTCTTGGATACTATCTTGACCAGGTTGCTGTAGCCCTCCTGCGTCTCCGACAGGAGTATCAGGTGACCTGAATAGCGGTCTCGTTCCGAATCCTTGTCATAGAGCGTCCTTGCCGCCGTATACACTTCGCAGCCTATGATAGGCTTAATCCCCGCTTTCTTGCAGGACTTGTAAAAATCAATCACGCCAAACATAGCCCCGTGATCTGTGATCGCGCAGGCGTTCATCCCGAGGTCCTTAATGTACTGAGGAAGCTCGGATATCCTGTTCATTCCGTCGAGCAGGCTGTATTCAGTATGCAGGTGTAAGTGCGTAAACATCTTTTATAGTATAACATCAATTGAGAACTTCATTCCACCGAAGACTCATTCGGATTTCAATAAAAAAGATGCCCTAAGCTCGATTGCTTCGGGCATCCTTCTATCCTATTTGATGCCTCTTTCCTTCTTGTACATCGCTATTTTAAGTCTCTTGACGCACTCTCTGACATCGTCTTCGGTGTAGTTGTTCTCTCCTACGATGTTGGACTCAATACCCTCAGGATTTTTGTTGAAATCCACCACGTCATCAAGATACTTGCTCTCAACAACGAATGTGCCCGCAGTGCCGCTCCAGTTGAGACCTGCTACAGGAATTCCCCTCTGTCCGATCTCATTGACGCAGTTTACGTAGTCGACGTCGAGGTTTCCCCATCCGTCAGTCTCCACGATAACTCCGTCGGCGCGTGCGCACTCCGCTACGACTGCCGCCGTGCGCGAGCATCTTATCTTTTCTTCATTTCCCTCAGGAGATCCGAACACGAGAACTCCCATCAGGTCAATTCCTTCATCTTCTCCGAGAATCTTAATCAAAGGATCTCTGAAATGATGCAGGCTTGTTTCTTTAGTCGAAGGACCTACTCCCATATCGCACCTCCTAGTTCATCGCCTTGATAGCGCCGTCTCTAAACTCGTTAGGAGTCAGCATAACAGGCATGCTACCGTAATCTATAAGTGAGTTGCCTCCCTCAACGCCGGACGGCTGATCAGGGAAAATCCATGTGTCGAGCATGGCTCCATGAGCGATCATCTCTTTGATGACCAGTACTTTTTTCTGTCCCGGTCTTATCGTGTCGTAGTACTCGTGTTTTTCGGTGGCCTTGGTACCTTCGAACTTTTTAAGCTGCTCTCTGAAGATATTCATCCACTCTTCTACCATCTTATAAGCATCGATTATGGCATATCTCTCCTGTCCCATTCCTTTCTTGAATGTGATATCAAAGGAGATGATGTAGTCATCGTCAGCAGGTGTGCCGGCTCTGTTCAGGTAGAGCATGTCTTTGAGATTGCCCTCTGATGATCCGAACTCGTGGGCCTGCTCGCCGTCGACATCGACGCCGGTCGGCATCACATACACTCCTGTAATGGTATGAGTGATGCCCTCTCCGCATTTTCCGAGCACTTTGACTGAAATCGGGATGATGTCCATGATGGTGTTTGTGTATCTGTCATGATCACCCGGTTTTATTATCTGTATATCTATCTTTTCAATTACTTCACTGTGTTTTTCGGCCAGTTCTTTCAGACAGTCATTATTGAGTGTCATGGTGCCGCCTGTGGTAATTTTGTTTTCGTCTCCGAATTCCACATCTGTCATGTGAAATGCCTTGATTACAAGTCTTCTCAGTTCAATGTCATTTGCTGCCATTTTAAAACCTTCCTTTTGCATAAAAAGATTTTGTAATAGTTCTGCTTTTTAAAGATGGGGCAGATTGCTCTGCCCCATCTTCGGTTTCGGAAAACCGATGTCCTATTTTTTTGTAATAAGACTTAGATAACTGCGTGATACTCGAACGGCAGCGATACGATCTTGCCCGGAGTCTCAATTTCTTCGAGCAGGTTGAGCGATGCCTTTACGATCTCTGTCTGCATCTCTACGTCGTGAGGTGCGCCTGCGTTAGCGCCCATCGGTACCATAGGTGCAGCAGCTCTCGGAGTACCGGCCTGTCTTACTACCGGTGGAAGTGCTGCGATGATAACAGTAGGAATGCCTACTTCCTCAATTGCTCTCTGCACGATTGTTGCAGAGCGGTGGCACGTTCCTCATCCAGCGGTAAGAAGCACTGCGTCGACGCCCTCTTCTTTGAGCATCTCTGCAATCTGCGGTCCTGTTTCATTTGTGAATTTCTCAATGTTTCCGCCGCCGCCCATGAATCCAGCATGGAATGGTGCGCAAGCCTTGATGAAACCGGCCTCAGCGAGCTCCTTAAGTCTGGTGATAGGGAACATGCAGTTGATATCTTTGTTAACATCGGAGTTGTCGTAACCACCGTGGGTTACCATCAGCTCTTCCTCTGTTGACTCGTTAGGAATCTTTCTCCATGTGAAGTCTCCGGCCAGGTTGAATCTCTCCTGGTCAACTCTATGTACGCCTGCAGCTGTGGCAAGTGCAACTGTCATCTCGCTGAGCGGCTTTGTTACAGGTGCCCATACTGACTTAGGAGTAATAGGTACGAAGATTTCGGATTGGAGTCCTTTGACAACTGTCATACTCATTTTATTTCCTCCCTATTAAGAATTAGCTTTCATTTTATCCTGGAGTTCCTCAGCTTTTGCTATGGTCTCGAGATATCTTTCGTTGACTTCGGCACTTTCCTGTTCTATGAAGCTCATATTCCAGGCTACCTCCTGTCCTACGGCGAGGTCATAATCCGAAATTATCATTCTCTTGGGTATCCTGAGATGTCCCAGTCTGCCCTTGAGATCTATGGCCACGCTTCCGTCATGGACTTCCACGATCACGCCTTCCATTCTGATTATCTTATCACCGTATTTCATATCCCGAATTAACCTCGTTTCAGCTGATTAGTCGTATTTGGCCTTTCTCTTTTCGCTCATCGGCAGAGCCTGCTCGTTGTCCACGAGTTCCATCTTTGTGCCGTAAGCTTTTTCGATAAGGTCTACGTTGTTCTCCTTTACACTGTGGGTGTAATTTCTCTCAGGTGCCTTGATGGACTCACCGGACATCTTGGCCTTAAGCATAGCCAGACCTCTGATAGCGTCCTCGTGGCAGAGAGTGTTGCAGGCAAGTACTTCGTTCTCGATACCTGACATGGACTTGTTGTTGTCGATCATGGCATCGCAGTACTTGTTACCTGTTACGAGCGCACCCTGTACAGCGCAGAACGAGAATCCTACAACCGGAACTCCTCTCTTACCAATCTGTTCGATGTGGGAAGTAAAGTCTACGTGGTTGTTACCGAATCCTTCTGTTGTTACGAATGCACCGTCTACGTTCATGGACTCAACCATCTGACCGAGTCTTCTTGATACGTAGAACTTGTCTGTGTTGGCCTGAGGTGAACCTACGAAGATTACGCCTACTACGTCTACGTCGTCATCGTGAAGAGCTTCGTAAACAAGCGGCTCTCTCCAGTAGTGTCTGGACATCTCCTTGGATGCAGGTCCGATGCATGTGAGTGCGTGGATACATCCGTCCATTACCTCGAGTGGGTTAGCTGCTACAGGAACGTTACCGAGGTCTACGTTCGGCTTGGCTCCGAGTACGCCTACCGGCTCTGTCGGGAACAGGAAGTTGTCGTGCATAGCACCCTGGCCCATGATTTCTTTTACGATTACGATTTTCTTCTTACCAGGTCTTCTTACCTGCTTCATAACCTGAGTATCCACTACCTGGGAATCATCAAGCTGTTTCTTCATAGCTGTTCTGATTTCCTGTACAACGTGGTCTACTGCTGTATGAATGGCAATAGGTCCAGGTCTTTCCATGTTCTTCTTGTTGTCGATAACAGCGTGAGCTCTGATGATGATTTCGCCCTTGTCTACTGCACCCGGACGTCCCCACATCATGTTCTCATCGATGTATCCTTCGGAAGAACCGAACTCACCAACCTGTACTCCCTCTTCGGTAATACCGGTTACCATCATTACTACTCCGTCGAGAACTCTTGTAACGCCTTCGCCCAGTTCATCGTCGCCCTCCTTGGTGG
>JAFREV010000198.1 GCA_017434685.1 Mogibacterium sp. | reverse complement strand
CCGAATCAGACAAAAGGTGTTTTTGATTTTCTTGTTATTACGGTTGTATTGTCACGATTTCCTCAGAATCGACAGCCGCCGTGACCAGAGCCTCCACATCGAGCTTGGATTCGGATTTCTCAATCCTCGGAAGTTTAGGTTTTGTCACCGGATGCTTAGGCAGGAATACGGTGCAGCAGTCCTCATAAGGCTGTATAGAGATGTCGTATGTACCTATCTCACGGGCCTTATCCATGATGTCCACCTTATCCATCGCGATAAGCGGTCTCATTACAGGCATGCTTACGACATTATCAGTAACAACGAGAGCTTCTGCGGTCTGGCTTGCCACCTGCCCGAGGTCCTCTCCCGTTATAAGCATCATGCATTCGTTCTTCTCGGCAATCTTCTCGGCAATCCTCATCATGAATCGTCTGACCAGCAGAGTCGTCTCGTCTTCAGGGCAATTCTTTACAATTTGCTCCTGTATCGGCAGCAGATTGATGACATGCATCCTTACTCTTCCCATATATCCTGCGAGGACTTTGACCAGTTCTTCGACCTTCTCCTGTGCCCTCTGGCTGGTGTACGGATATGAATGGAAGTGCACTGCTTCTATGCTCATTCCTCTCTTGGCCATCATAAACGCCGCGACGGGGCTGTCTATGCCCCCTGACATGAGGATCAGCCCCTTGCCGTTCGTTCCGAGCGGCAGGCCGCCGAATCCCTTGACCTTATCCCTGTAAATATAGGCGGCCTCGCGGCGCACATCCACGCATAGCTCCACATCCGGTCTGTGCACATCAACCGAAAGAACCTTACACTTTTTGAGCACCATGCCGCCTACCTGTCTTGCTATCTCAGGAGATTCGATAGGAAAAGTCTTATCAGCCCTCTTGGCTTTGACCTTGAATGATTTGATTTGCTCTTCGTCAATAATCTCTTTCATAAACTCGGAAGCAAGTCTTCCGATGTCGTTCATTTCTTTTGGTGCCTGAACCGCCGGACTTACAGATGCAACGCCGAATACTCTGACGCACTTAGATATGACATCATCCTCGTCAGCTCCATGCGGCACGCGAACGAACATAAGGCCGTCCTTCCAGTTAGCCTCGGTGTCGTCGTAGCACTCCAATGCTTTTTTAACTCTCTCGAGAAGCACCCTCTCGAAATACGGTCTGTTCATGCCTTTGAGGGCAACTTCACCGCATCTTACAATGTACAAGTCTTTCTTCACTATTGATATGTCCCCAGCTTTCTGAATCTTTCTACTGCTGTCTTCGTCTTGTCAATTACGATTTCCATCTCCTCTTTCGTATTGAACTCCGAGAAGCTGAACCTTATGGCACCCTCTATCTGTTTAGGGCTGAGTTTCATTGCTTGAAGCACCGGGCTTACTCCCGGATGGTTTGATGAACAAGCAGATCCTGTAGATACATATATGCCGTCCTGTTCAAGCGTATGGAGGAGAACCTCTCCTCTTGTACCTTCAAACGTGACATTAAGTACGCTCGGGCACCTCTTTCCGACATCTTTCATGCTGTATCCGAGGGTCTCAGGGCCGTTGATTTTGATATCCTTTATCTCTGACATCAGTCCGTCTCTCAAATAATCATTAACTTGACCGATATAATTTATCTTATTATCCAAGTCCTTCAGTGCAATTTCTGTCGCGAGGCCCATTCCGAGTATACCCTGAGTGTTCTCTGTCGATGATCTGTATCCTTTTTCCTGGCCTCCTCCCGTAATAAACGGCGGGAGTTTGAGACTGTCTTTCATATACAGTAGCCCCACCCCCTTAGGTCCATGGAATTTATGGGCACTCGCAGATATCATATCCGCGTTTGTTCCGCTTAAATCGAGTTTTCCGAAGGCTTGAACAGCATCGGTGTGAAAGTATATCTCTACACCCTTTTCTTTGCTGTATGAGCGAATTACGGCCGATATGTCATTAATCGGCTCTATGGTTCCGACCTCGTTATTAACAGTCATTACGGATACCATTATGGTGTCTTCAGTAAGTGCATCTTTCAGCGTGCTCGCCGAAACAAAACCGTCACTGTCAACAGGAAGGTACTCTATATCAAAACCGAGAGTTTTCAGCCTCTTGCATGTCTCGCTTACAGCAGGATGCTCAACGGAACTCGTTATTATTCTGCGGCCTCTTCTCTTCTGTTTCTGAACGGCAGATAAAAGAGCCATATTATCTGACTCCGTGCCGCCGGATGTAAACACTACCTTGCCCGAAGGAAGAGCTTTTTCCACTTGCTGCCTGGCAGCCTTAATCTGCTTCGATGCCTCAAAGCCAAGCGCATGCAAAGATGAAGGGTTGCCAAAGGTTTCTTTGGCAGCCCCATACATCAATTCCGTTACTTCGTCATACTGTCTTGTCGTCGCACTGTTATCTAAATAAATCACTTAGCGTAGTCTGTAGCCCTTGTCTCTCTTACAACATTAACCTTTATCTGACCCGGATACTCGAGTTCTGCCTCGATTTTCTTGGCAATCTCACGAGCCAGCATAGGTACTTCGTCATCTGCAACCTGATTAGGTTTAACAGCAACGCGGATCTCACGTCCTGCCTGGATTGCGTATGATTTATCGACACCCTTTGTCGTATTGGCGATGTTCTCGAGGTTCTCAAGTCTCTTGATATATGTCTCGAGAGTCTCGCGCCTTGCGCCAGGCCTTGCTGCGGACAGTGCATCAGCTGCAGCTACGAGCATAGACTCGAGCGTTGTAGCCTCTACATCTCCGTGGTGAGCCTCAACAGCGTTGATGACTTTCCAGGATTCTTTGTACTTCTTACAGATATTGACGCCGATTTCCACGTGAGTTCCCTCAACCTCATGGTCGATGGACTTACCTATATCGTGGAGGAGTCCGCCTCTCTTTGCGAGTTTCGGATCGAGTCCGAGTTCCTCAGCCATCATACCGGCAAGCGTTGCAACCTCGATTGAGTGCTGCAGTACATTCTGTCCGTATGAAGTTCTGTATTTAAGTCTTCCCAGAAGCTTAACCATCTCAGGATTGAGATTGTGTACGCCTGTCTCAAAGCATGCACGCTCTCCCTCTTCCTTGATGATGTTGTTGACTTCTTTGGTGGCCTTCTGAACCATTTCCTCTATCCTTGCCGGGTGAATACGTCCGTCAACGATGAGTTTTTCAAGTGCGATCCTGGCGATCTCACGTCTTACAGGATCGAATCCCGAGAGAATTACAGCCTCAGGTGTGTCGTCGATGATGAGATCTACACCTGTCAGAGTCTCGATGGCTCTGATATTTCGTCCTTCTCTTCCGATAATCCTGCCCTTCATATCGTCATTAGGCAGGCTGACAACTGATACTGTACTCTCTGTTGTCTGATCTGCCGCATATCTCTGAATAGCGGTGGTAATGATTTCTCTGGCTTTTTTATCGCCTTCTTCCTTGGCTTCGTTTTCAATCTGTACGATCATCTCCGAAGCTTCTTTTCTGATATCCGTCTCAAGTTCCTGGAGAAGAAGATGCTTGGCTTCTTCCTTTGTATATCCGGAAATCCTCTCGAGTTCGGCTATCTGCTTTTCGATATATGAATCGATTTCTTTGTGCTTTTCGATCATGGATTGCTCTTTCTTGATGAGACCGTTCTCACGTTTTTCAAGGCTCTCCATCTTACGATCGATGTTT
>JAFREV010000197.1 GCA_017434685.1 Mogibacterium sp. | reverse complement strand
TGGCTGTTATTAAAAGAACCGGGCTGAGTATGATCAGTCCGAGTGCTGATGATATTATGTCAAATGCCCTCTTGATTATGACAAATTCCTGGTCTAAGTACTTTCGGTCTACCATAAGGATCGGGGAGTCAAATGTCTGCAGGTGCTTTGCCTCCTGCATGATGATGTCTCCTACATGCGGCAGGAAGAATCCCGGTGTCCTAGTCTCTTTGCAATACTTCAGTATTCCGTTTCGGCATCGGGAATTAACGCCGGCCACGAATATAGCCTCGTATCCCTCAAGTTGGTCACGCAGTTCCGGGAAGTCCCCGTCATACTTTAGTTCTTTTTGAATCTTATACAGACGCTCAGAAGGCTTGCCACCGAGATTACCAAAGCGTCTTTTATCTTTTTCATCTCGGTATATCAGAATGGCTTTTTTAGAAGAATTGATTTTGAAATAGTACTTGTTCGCTATGTATGTCCATACGACATCCAATGCGACTTGCACGAGAAGAATTCCTGCAAGTGCCGATGGTCTGTCGAAGCGGTTCCACGCTACGGAAACCATTACATAAGTGAAAGCAAGTGTGAATACCTGTGATGTTATCTGAGAAAACAGCAGAGATCTTATCCTGTTATATCCCAGCATATATGCGTTGTAGGTTCTGTAAAAGAACAGGAGCGCAACTGCGTACATAATTATTACGAAGTAGTTGTAACGGAATCCGATGGCTGCATAGTTTATTATGTTTCCGTGATATCTGAATCTGAACCAGCCGTAAGCAAACAGAGCTATGCATATAGCATAGTGCAGCAGTTTCAGCAGTCTTAATAACGGTTGATTATTTTCCGGTCTTACGCTGTCCTTCACTTAATTCATCCTCGTTGATGCTGTAGTCTCTTAAAAAAAATAGTGCCTTATCGCATATATGCTTAGACACTATTACTCTTATCCTAAACCCTTTACATTCTAATGGGTTTAGGGCATTTATTCAAGTTTTTCACTAAGACTTCCTGTGCGGATTACTTTACCTTAACTTTCTTTGGCAAACGTATTCCGAGATAGTCTTTTCCTTTGAGTTTCTTTATCGGCCTGTACCAAACGATATAAGTCTTTCCTTTCTTCAATCCTTTGATCGTTATCTTATTGCTCTTGGATGTTACGGACTTTTCTTTGTTTGGTTTGCTTGCCTCGGCATAGAACACCTTGTATTTGGTCGCACCTTTAACCTTTTTGATGTTCCTCTACAGGCTCCCATGACAGATATGCTTTATCGATGGATGTTGTGCCCGTAATTTTGACCGTAAGCGCAGCCGTAGAATTTATTCCCCTACTGCTGCCTGCACAGGAGCTCTCCCGTGATCGGTTTGTGCAGAGCAACAGTTTGCTGCGATTGTCAGGATTATTAGTGTTTTTTCATATTTAGAATGGCTTTTCTTATGCTCTTAGGAATGATCTTTCTTGCGGTCTTCCTCAACCTCCTTGTTTCATCCTGAGAGGTATCGCTTTCCTTTTTCTGCGCTTCTTTTACGCCTCCGCCCTCGATAAGTGCTGTTAGTTTCTTATATCCCTTGCTGTTATCAGTAACCAATCGGGAATCCGGCAGAATTGCCAGGACCGCATCAAGCTTTTCTTTGTACTGTTTTCTCGTGCTAATCTTTTTCTGCTCGTCTTTTTGGCTAATGTCGTACTTAAGGAATCTGCTTATGTAATAATTTATCGTGCTCCATAGATATTCTTCATATGGTTCCGGATAAGAATACAACTTAAACAATTCTATTCTGTTCTCTAAAGCCTTTAACCCCTCGTAGCAGCTTTCCAAACTAATACAGCCCTCTAAAGAGTCTGTTCGGATAAGATGATAATACTCGGTATCATCACACAAATATATGGAAGGATTCTTGAGCGTTGTTGCAAGCAGGAAGACGGAATCTTCTCCCGCTCTCGTATCCGCATACCTCAACTTCGGATAATCGTTTACAAAAGACGTTCTAAATAACTGAGAAAAATGCTCATGCCTGATATAAATAAACAAAGGCTTTGACAACTCCGCATTTTTCTTAAACACTTTGTTCCCATCGAGCCAACCTTCGATGGTGCGCCCGTCTTTATCAACAGCGCTTACGTGTGCCTTTACCACGTCTGCGTTTTTTTCTGTCGCCAGATTATACAGCACTTCATAGTAGTTTTCATCGAGGTAATCATCAGGGTCCACAAAACTCAGGTATTCTCCTCGTGCCGCTTCAATGCCTCGATTTCGAGACGGTCCGGGGCCGATGTTTTCGTCGTTGTACAGGATGCGTATGCGAGAATCCTCTTTTGCGGCATCCTCCACGATTGAAATGGATTTGTCTGTAGATTTGTCATCTACGAAAATGAACTCGAGTTCCTTAAGCGTTTGTGATCGCAAGGACTCAATGCACTTTCCGATATACGGCTCCACATTGTATACCGGGAGTATTACAGATACTTTTAATGTTTCTTTCACGATAAAACTAAGTTCTTATTTCAAGCGAATCTTTCCTTCAATCTGTGCGGAAATCGGTTGGTTGTTACCAAGCTCTCGGCCGTTCTGGTTTCTCAAAAGTGCTTCAGCGAATCTTATTTGCACAAATATGCCAAGTCCAGGCGATACTTCTGTATGAGCACGCATAACCTCTCCTTTTCTTGTGGAGGTCTCGGCACTTATCACCTGAATTCTTCTTGGTCCCAGGACAGTCAGCCTTGTTCCTTCCTTTCCGGAAATTGCTATCGGATAATATCCATTGCACCGAACTGCGACAGACAGTTCCTCAATAATTGCCTCTTCTCTATAGGTCTCAACAGGAATGAAGAATGTAAGATAGTGCCCTGCGGTAGTTATATGTCCGGAGCAAATAACATTGAATGGTTCCAGCAATATTTCTCCCTTTATCTTCTCCCTTATTTTGCGGGCAGTGACGTCCCAACCCCGAACTCTATTTGACCACATAAGCCACGCGATTGGATTATCTCTTTTGCTGAGGTCTCTGCCATATTTCTTTTTCATCAGGGATCTTATCTCTCGAAAAACTTTGATTTTATTGTCAATCAAACGAAGTTTTTGCTCGCGTCCGTCATTATCCGTGTTTTTTAGCACAGCAATTTCATCAATTATATTATTCTTATGCCTCTTCAGTATTCTGAATTGCATATCAAGCACTTGTTTAAGCTCGGTATTGCACATTCTTTTCCATGGATAATCCTTACTGAGTCTACGTGCCATACCATCGACAAATGCTTCATTAAAACCAAATTGTGCTTGATAATGAAGTGTATTTAAAGCAATGAAATAGTAATCCTCGCGTCGCATTCTCCAGCAGCCGTGACTTTTTATCCATTTGTATAATTCATCAAGTACCAGAAGGCTATCCTCAGAATACTTTGCTCTGTTAGAAGTTATGGAGTCAGCATTTATATGTCGTCTTACCGTAAGCAAGTCTTCCTTGATAACAACCATTCGTTTAGCACAAAACATTGCTGTTGTAACGAAAAATACGTCATTTTGAATCCTGGTTGAAGAGAATCGCAGTTTATTCTCCAAAACCATTTTCCTTCGAAAAATTTTATTCCATGGCGCAGCAACAAAAGCTTCGGATAAGTTCTGAGTTCTTGTGCAATCTATCACTTTTCCCTCCATGAACTTGGAGAAATTGAACCCAAATCCTCTTTGGGTGACTTTTGTCCATTCATCCGTCTGCGAGTAACTGCACATCACGATTTCAGCGTCCATCTCGGCAGCTTTTAAATACATTTTCTCGGCCATTTCCGGTTCGAAAATGTCGTCCGCGTCGAGGAATAGAAGGTATTCGCCACGAGCAGCGTCCATACCGGTATTCCTGGCGGTGCCGGCATTGCTGTGCTCCTGCACTATGCATGAAACTCGATTGTCTCTGCTTGCTCTCTCTTCAACTATCGATTGAAGCGCTTCATCTGGACCGTCAAGCACGCAAATAATCTCTATGTCCTTCAAAGTCTGATTGCATACCATATCGAAGGCATCGCTTGCGAAACTCTCGCACTTGCACATTGGCATTATTATGGAAACTTTGGGGTTTACGTCCTTTGAATTTGTCATTTTATTCCCTTGTTTTCCTGCAGTGCTCTTTTCCTTCATCATTCTTCCTTCACTGATTTGGTTGTTCTCAATCGCAACAAAATAACACCCTTACTAAACCGGGTATCATGCTTTGCCTATCTCTGTTGATATTACCCGTTTATCGGTCTTTTTTCAAGGTCGGGGCTGTGCATTTGGATGAGGCCTTTTCATACGCAGTATCAATTATCTTGAAAACCTAAAGATTCGTTCATTTCATTGACTTTGGCGGGTTTTATCTGTTAAACTTTACTTACTTTATCAAGATTGTTAATAATCCTGATATGAAAGGTTGAGTGTATATGAAATCAATCTTCAGAACGTTAATAGCAATTACTTTTTCGCTACTGTTGGTGATGACGCCTTCCGTAGCTGTTTTTGCTGATGACGATTCTGCTTTGGATAACAATCAGCCGGCTAAAACTCAGGAAACAAATAAGGGCTCAGACGATCAGCAAGACGGAACTGAAAAGTCCGATAATAACGACGATGATTCCTCGCCGGATAACAACGGAAACATCCAGAATCTTGGCGGCGATGATGACAATCAGAATCTCGACGATGAAAAAGATTTTGATGATAATGACCTCGAGATAAAGCCCGGGAACGAAGGCGATGATCCGGATTTCGGCGATGATTCGGATCTTGGAAGCGACGAAGACGGTGACGGCGAGGATAACGGAGAAGGCACGGATGATGATGAAGACATCGACCCTGCAGTTCCAGCTCCTGTATTTAAACCTGTTACCGTATCGATAACAGATTTTGGTAACTCCTTCCTGTTCGAAGCCGATGCTGACGGTACTGTAAGGATTTCCGGTTTGTTTATTACATACGATTATGGTGCAAGTGGATCCGAAAGTTTCGTAATGATAGTCGGCGGGCGCGCTTATCCGATAACCATTCACTCCACAGGGAAGGTTACCGGACGTCTGCCAAAAGGCTTCTCCATAAAGAACGGCGAGCTCATCATCAAGGGCGTTACTGCCGATATGGACATTTGGTTCGTAGACCACTCGATGGTATCCGGCATATCTGAAGAACCTGATGAAGACGGATCGTATTACGAGCCATCAGAGCCATCAAAAGCCTCAGAAAAGACCATTCGCAGCTCATCTGAACAGAAAGCAGCAGGGTACACAGTAACTGCAACTACCTCTTTGGCATCCGAAGAAGCCATGGTGTCTGCAACGGAAAAGACCGCTGAAGTCATTCCTCCTGCTAATGACACCGCAGAGGATGAGCAAGTCCTCGATGCATTCGAGGAGCCGGATGAGTCCAAAGGCAGAACTCTTCCGCTGGCCACAGGCATAGCTCTTTCGGTCGGCGCCGTTTCGGGACTGGGAGTGCTGCTCAAACTGAAATTGTTTGCAGCATTATAAATACATATTGAAAGATTAAAACAATGCTCAGCAAATTATAGTAAAATGCTGAGCATTGTACTATAATAAACATATGAAAATTACTGTATTTGGTTTAGGATATGTAGGTTCAACTCTCGCCGTGTTGCTATCAAGGCAACACGATGTTTTTGTGTTGGATAAAAACGAGCAACTCGTCGACGCCATCAGAAACGACCGCTCGCCAATCGGCGACGCCAAGATGGAAGAATGCCTGCAAAAGGAAGCTCTTAATCTGTTCACACCGAAAGAAGTGGCAGAGGCTGTTGACGGCGCAGACTACATCTTTATCGCAACTAACACTCAACTCGATCCGGAGGCAGGCATACTCGATATATCTTCAATTCATCGAGTTATGGAATCAGTTATCTCATCGTACGACAAATCTGCACCGCCTGTTATTGTTGTCAAGTCAACAGTACCGACCGGTTTTACAGAAGATCTCAAAAGGCGCTATCCTGAATTTGATTTCCTTTTCTGCCCTGAGTTCTTAAGGGAAAAGACGGCAATGGAGGACGTTCTGAATCCGAGCCGGATAATTGTCGGATACGACGAGACAAGTACTAACGGAAAATCTGCAGCCGAAAAACTCGGCGCAGCAATTCTTTCGTGTGTTGATGATTCATCCACGCCGCTCCTATATACGAGCATCCCAGAGGCCGAATCCATCAAACTGTTTGCAAATTCTTATTTGGCTCTCAGGCTCTCTTTCTTCAACGAGCTCGACACTTTCGCAACTGTCAGAGGGCTGGATTCATCTCTCATAATCAAAGGGGTCTGTTTGGATCCGCGCATCGGCGATTATTACAATGTGCCCGGACCCGGTTTCGGAGGGAAGTGCCTTCCTAAAGACACCCGTCAGCTCATCGCAGATTTCGACAACGCTGAGGTGCCGGAACTCGTCATACGTGCTGCTGTTGAAGAAAACGAACTTCGAAAGGAGTTTGTAGCAGAGCAGGAGTCATAACAGCTCTTTTCTTTCGCGACAGATCTGATGAAACACGCAAAACCCATAAACCGCCGAAAAAGGCAAAAGAAGATTTTAAATATACTGCTTGTTCTGCTGGTCATAGCTATTGTGGTTGCTGCCGAAACCATATACAGAGACTATCAGGCCAGGCCGGGTTTTCTTGAAAAAATTTGGATTGAAGAGAGAGGGTCCGATTATATAACGGTCGCCTGGGAAAAACCGCGAAATGTCTACAGGTTTGTAGTCACATACAACGGCAAGGTGAGGCATGTACCGGGGGTTCACAGCAGTGTGAAATTAACAGATCTGGAAGAAAACACCGATTATAAGATTTCCGTGCGTGCGGACAGCAGGAGCAGACAGGGGTTTGAGACTCTTTCGGAAAGTGCTCGAACGAAAAATAACCAATCCATCGAAGGACCGAAAGAACAGATGAAGTTCGCAAACGTTCCCGTGGATCTGAAACAGACCGCGGAAACGGATATAAGCTACACTTCAGACAACAAGCATATGGTTGTCACGGATGGCAAGGTCAAGTTTACTCGCCCGGGCAAATACCTGGTGACTGCGAAGGCTGAGGAAACCAACGATTATGCGGAGGAGACCGAAACAATAAAGGTTACCGTCCTCGACACTGTGAATGCCGACGTTGATGAAGCAACTCCTCATGTTTTCTACAAGCTCAACAGGAAAAACTGCGAACTTGTGAGGACAGTGAAAGGCGTTAAGGAGGGTGTGACTCCGCAGTCCTTTGTGCACAACAACGGTGAGTACGTGGTTCTGTACAGTGTGTCCGGCAATAAGACGCAGCGGATCATAAAATTCGGCAAGAAAAAAACCGTTATCAAGCCGAAAGCGAATCTCGGGCATTGCAACGGTTTGACTATAGCCGACGGTCGCTACTATATGGTCAAAGGCGGCAGTCCGGATGGTGTTTCCTTCAATCTGACTTCCGATTATAAACCATTTAGGCTGCCTAATAACGCTGCCGGAATTGCTTACGATGAAAGCAATGAAATGTTCTACACTGCCCAGCATATGGTTATAGCCTCTTACGATAAAGACCTCAACGAATTGAATACTTTCAATAGGATTCACCGTAATTACAGAAACTACTCGCAAGATTGCGGCGCCTATAAAGGGATAATGATGCACTGCGTATCCGGCTCGGATTTCCAGGGTACTAACTACATCGATTTCTACGATATGCTAAACTGGAAGTACATCGGGAGCATCGAGTGTCAGCTCAATGAAGTTGAGAGCCTAATCGTTGATGATGACGGCTACATTCAATTGCTGTGCAATACCAAAAAATCCGAGGACAACATTTGGAAAACCCCGATCAATATGAAGATGTTGACAGAGTAGAGCTGAGCAAGATATACAAAAAGAGTCGGAACGCGCCTATGCTCCGACTCTTTTTTGTGAATTCAATTATGCTTTCCAGAGGCCGTGCAGGTTGCAGTATGCGTATACCGCTACGACTTTCTCTCCGTCGAGAAGTGCGAACTCTGCCTTTGGAGATTCTCCCGGCTTGAGTGCTTTTCTCTGGTTTCCGCGGTCGGTCTGAAGCGCGATCCATTCGATATAGTGCTCGTCAACCATCGGATGCTCAATAGATCCTACTTTTACCTCAACGATGTTTCCCTTTACCTCACAAACCGGCACGTGCTTTTCCTGTGCTGCATCTTCTGTGTTAGGTACGAGCTCAGTCATCTTCTGTCCGCAGCACATTACCGGAACTCCGGCATCCTTAACCATTGCGATGATGTTACCGCAATGCTCACATATGTAAAATTTCATGTCCATTTCTTTCCCTCCTGTAGATAATATTTGTTTCGTTTAACTTTAAGTATCAATTTGATTATACTGAACTCTAAGTGTGTTTTGCCACTGTTTATGACTTATGTATTCTTTTTGTACACAATTAAAGAGCCGGGTTGTTCCCGGCTCTATCAGTCTTACTTCTCTGCACCGCCCCACTCAACCACGGTGAAGCCTTTTCTGTCAAAGCGCTTGATCACAGGCTCTTTGATCTCAATCGGTGCTTTTATCTCCTTGAATACCATAAACACTCGCAGCACGCTATCCGGTTTCGGGCTTACCTCGAGGGCAGCCGAGTCCGTGTAGCAATCGGTCTGGAATGTAATCAGGTTGTATTTATGCTTCTCCATGCGCGGAAGCCAGTATTCTATGAACTCTGTGGATTCGCTTTCGTTCAGGCCTAATTTCGGCAGAGTCCTGCGCAGGAATCTTTCGCTGTCGCGACCTTCTATTACATAGCCCTCCGACCAGTCATACTCTGTGTTGTCGTCAGACTCCCAGAATATGTAGTCGTAGGATTTGCCACTGGCCTTATCTATAAGCTTTCCGTTCGGACTTGCGGTTACATTCCATTCGCCGTCACCCTTAGGATCTGTATAAGTGAATCTTCCGTCAGTCAATTTGACTTTGACATTGACGTCCATAGTCTTTGTCGGATAGAGGTAGATTGCAGGTTTTTCCTTTCCTCCCTCAAAAGGACTGATATATGAAGCATATACCCATCCGTACTGTCCGGCATATTTTATGTACATCCAATCTCCGTCCCAGCCGTACTCGGTAACTACCAATCCCTTCGACAGGACTTGGATAACATCATAATTCTCCCCCGGTCCGTAGCGCATATTGAGACCGTCTTCCGTATTCACTACTCCATGATATCCGTATTCTGCAATGTTGCTCGGTTCTACAATCTTATTCTTATCTGCTTCTGACGAAGGCGCAGCACTGTCCTTTTTTCCCTCAGGTTTCTTTTCGGTCAGATAATCCATAGAGCACCAGCCCGAGAGGTCGTCAACTTTCGTGTATGCCCAGTTGTTTTCAGTTTTCTCGACTTTAATTTCCGTGCCGTAACTGAGAACGTAAATTGACTCGGTGTCCTTACTCGGTCCCTCTCTGAGCATCAGGCCGTCTTCCGACGAGACATACATCGTTTTAACAGTCTCTTCTTGGGTCTTCTGCTCGCCTGCATTATCTTCTTTTTCCTTTGCTTCATCAGCCACCTCTTCAGTGGTTTCGGTTGAGGCTCCGGGGTCAGGTGTATTTCCCTTGTTCGGTTTTATTGCAACAAAGAAAACTATCAGTGCTGCTATCAGCACAACAGCGGCTGCCATTATAGGCACCGATATCTTGAAGTCTCTTTTGGCTCCGGCAGAATCGCCGGCCCCGACTTCTTCCGAAATATCATCAGAATAATCCATCTGATCCGCAAGGTCTATCTTCCTTCCGCACCGCTGACAATATACGGCCTGCTCTGAATTCTGTGCTCCGCAATGTGGGCAAATCATATCTTTTCTCCTCAGAAATAATCGCTGAATCTTGTCTACTTAACAGTCACCTTCACTTTTTTGAAGAGACCGTTCTGTGCATATACATATACGTAGCATGTGCCTTTGCCTGTCGCCTTGATCACGCCTTTGCTTACGGTTGCAACCTTGGCGTTGCTTGTCTCATATGCCAAAACTCTGTGTTTCTTGACATATTTTCCTACCTGTTTTGCGGCGAGTTTGTGCGTCTTGCCCTTCCTGAGTGTCTTCGGGGCCTTAAGCGTGATCTTGGTCGGATTCGCCATCTTCTTATTGCCCTTGGTGGCCACGTGTACGACCTTCGATGTCGAGATAACGTTGTTCTTTGAATCAAGAGCCACAATCATGAACTTGTGGTAAGTTCCTTTCTTAAGAGCTTTCTTGTTGGCCAGTTTCTTAACAACATAATTTAACTTGCCTGTCGAGGTTGCAAGCTTCTTCATTTTGTTCTTTTTGCCGCAGGCGTTGCCGTATATTATATATTTTTTAGCGCCCTTGACTTTGTACCAAGCCAGGGTAACGCTTGTATTAGCCTGCTTGGTTGAACGGAGCTGAAGCGGTGCATATTTGCTTCCTTTAGGGCCTTCCTCACTTGTGGATGCGAGGATCGATTTCTCCGCAAACTCCATAGATGCACCCTTGCCTACAGCACCTCCCTGTCCGGACTGCTTAGCTCTTTTTGCTTTCTCGGCTGCCTTCGCAGCTTCTTCTGCCGCCACTCTTGCCGCTTCTTTCTTTTCTTCGAGAGCGCTCACGGCTGCAGTTCTTTTGCTTTTGACACTGCTGATAATCGAATTGAGATATTCGGAATCCATATTCGTACCATTTACAGCTGCAATGGCTTCTTCTATAGCCTCATCAATTGCTGCTATAAACTCTTCATCGGTCTCTCCGGCCTTAGCATCTTCAAGTTCATCGATGAGAGCCTGCAGTTCTGCCATTTCAGGAGAGACTATTTCGAACTCGCAATCTATGGATCCGGTGTAATTCCCTTTTCCTTTAACGGTTGCCTTCGCCGTTCCTACTTCTGTGTTATTGCTGTATTCAACAGCATAATCCTTTTCTTTTTCGAGCGTTTTATTACCGTCTGTTACTATTACATCCGGCTCCTTTGCTTCACCGTCATAAGCAACAGGTCCAATAGCCCCAACCATTTCTTTGGTTACAGTTTTTGGGGTGATTGTAAAATTCTTACTGATGCTGCCTGTGTAGTTGCCGATTCCGTTTGCAGTTGCCTTCGCAGTTCCTGCATTAGTATTTGCATCATAGTTGACCGTGTAATTATCTGCGTCAATCACCTTATCATCGACCTTGACGGTTAAGGATGGAGTATGCGCAGAGCCATTATATTCGACCGATTGAATATCTTCAATCTCTGCATTTTCGATTGATTTCGGCTTAATCTCAAACGTCTTTCCAGTACTGCCATCGTAGTTTCTCTTGCCTGTCAGAGTTACGGTGTAAGTTCCTGCATCAGCACCACCGCTGTAAGAAACTTCATAATCTTCACTGTCAAGCGGAGTCCCGTTGTCCTTGACTGATACGTTAGGCTTTTGCTCGGTTCCGTTATATGTGAATTCACTGTTACCAAGCTCCAGCATATCCGCCGTAACAGTCTTTGGAGTTATTTCGTATGTTTTTTCGACAGACCCTGTGAAGTTGCTATTGTCTGCCGCACTAATTGTGACTGTATATGTTCCGGCATTAACGCTGCTTTGATTGCTCCAGGATAATGAATAGTCATCACCTATTGTCAACGGATTCCCGCCATAGTTCACTGTGACTGTTGGTTTATGCGCCTGTCCGTCGTAAGCAAATTCGTCTTGATCCAGTGTAATCGTGGCCTCATTCAAATTTGCAGGAGTTATTGTAAATGTATTGCAGATCTCGCCTGTGTAGTTGCCGCAACCGGCTGCTGTTACATCATAATCTCCGACATTTGTTCCGCCCGAATTGGTAAGTGTGTAATCCTGCCCTACATTAAGTGTTATATTTCCGTCTTTAACATTTACCTCCGGTTTCTGCAGGGCACCATTATATTTTATACTTGCAGGGGTCAGTGTCAGTGTGGCGGTGTTGAGTGATTTTGGATTTATAGTAAATTGTTTTTCAACACTTCCCTTATAGTTGCCCTTTCCCGTAACAGTTGCTTTGGCAGTTCCTGCGTTGGTATTGGCGGAATACTGCACTGTATAATCTGTGTTCTTTGTTAAAATCCTAGCTCCGTCTCTCAAAGTGACGTTTGGAGTCTGTGCAGATCCGTTGTAAGTGACTGATGAAATGGCATCAATCATGCTTTCTGTTATGTTCTTTTGAGTTATTGTAAATGTCTCACTGGTGCTACCTATGTAGCAATCACTATTTGAACAAGCACTAATTCTTACACTGTATGACCCGACGCTTGTTCCTCCATCATTAGATGTTACATCGTAATCTACGCCTTCTGTCAGCGGAACATCTCCGTTGTATACAGAAACTGTTGGAGTCTGTTTTGTCCCTGTATATTCCACCGTGCCAGGGCTGAGCACTACATTGCAATTATAAAGAGACTTCTTATATATCCAGAAATGTTTATATAATGTATCGCCGTAATTTCCTATTCCTGTTATTGTTGCTGTGTAATTGTAGTATGTGTTTCCTGACATTCTTGGTTTAACTGCATTATCAGGAATTGAAAGAGTATAATCGGTGCCTTCTACGAGTGTTTTGTTTCCATCTTTGATTACAAGACCTATATCCGCAGTTTTTCCTGAATAATAAACAGTATCGTTATATTCAACCTTAATATCGTTGTTGCTCAAACTCTTCGGTACTTTAACTACATATGACGAAGTAATAGGGTTTCCGCTAAAGGTAAATCTACCATCAATGGTTGCGGTTATCGTTGCTTCTCCCATTCCAACCTTAGTGAGCTGCCCATTTGAATTAACGCTTACGACCGATTCGTCGGAACTGCTGTAAGAAACTTCATATCCTTTTGCAGACGACGGGGTTATCGTAGGTGTTATGGTTTGGTAACTTGATGTCAGTCTGTACTCCTGATTGTCAAACGTCATTGTTTCTACCGGATACCCGCTGATGAACTCAACAGAGTACGTGATTGGTGAAGATCCCACTCCGGTAATATTAACATCGAATATATCTCCCACTCTATAATTCACAATATCGGGTCTGAAGATGATGCATCCTATCTGACCAAAACCCTGATTGTTTATATTAAAGTATTTACCACTGCCTGCTGCCGTGTAGCTCTCCGAACCTTTGAATGTCCAACTTCCGCTACCGGATGGACTGCTTGCCCTTCTATTTAGCGTCACAACGACTTCGGAAACATTGCTAATATATCTTCCTGTCGATAAGCTCCATGGAATATTATTTCCAAAGAACTCGATAGGCATTATCTGTGCCGGCCAGGCTACATTTGTCTGTGTACCACTACCCGAATTATCGAAGCTGTACTCCGCATAGTAATTTCCATAGCTAGATTCACTATTATATGCAGCGCCGAAGCCTACTTTTCCCATTTTAGGATTGATAGCCCATCTTCTATGTCCTACTCTGTCCACATTGCTTTTGTCACCATCATCCATCCAGCCTAGCACTGTGGCATTAAGTGTTCCTCTACCGGCTGATAAATTGCTGCTTCCGGCTCCTTCGTGTCCCAAATTCCAGATATTATCCGACATGCCATTTGGCTTTGAATAATCATCCTTCGGAGCATGCGACAAACCCTGTCCAACTGAAGCTAGTACAAATGCTGCTGCCTGCGACTTATCTCCATAGGTGCTATCTAACATCACGTCAGGCAAGCCTGCGACATAACGTATATTATTGAGCATTTTTAATGCAGACTGTTTTGATGCATAAGATAACGCCCCTGGGGTATCGGGCCGAGTAGGTGTTATCTCAAATGTGTGGGCTTCGTTTATTGAAGCGCTGTTCGTCCTAAGCCTCTGAACAATCTCTGCTTTTGAGTGCGCTGTGACATTAGGCGAATCCGCATATACTGAGATCGTATTGTTTGCAAAAACAAATAACATCGCGATAAAAAGAATCGCGACTAACGAATTGCGTGCCTTGGCGGTACGTATCTTCATATCCTTCACCTCATTATTTGTCTGTAACCATTCTGTAACTTTATTGCGTTCATTATACAGATTCATCGGTGCGTTGACAACGTGTATACAGAATACAAAAAGAAGGCGGATCGCTGTGATCTCGCCTTCCTTTCTGTTTTAGCCTTTTTGTCCTGAGTTCCGGGAGGCTACTTCGTTTTAATCTTTTTCAAGCTCGACCAGCCGCTGTAGTACTTGGTCTTTCCGACTGTCTTGTAAGTTCTGATTCTTACATAGTATGTCTTCTTTGCTTTGAGCTTCTTGATCGTGGCCTTCACGGTCTTGTTCTTTTTAACTGGGTAGGTCTTGGCTCCCTTGAAGTTCTTCTTCAGTCCGTACTGGATCTGGTAACCCGTCGTTTGAGTAGCCTGCTTTTTCCAAGTTACCGTAAATGACTTTTTGCCCTTTGTCACTTTTTTGAGCGACGTACCCTTAGGGTTGATATTGAAGGTCTTGGTAACCGATCCGGAAAGCCTACCGTTAGCAGTAATAACAACACTTGCTTTTCCGACGCTTTTATTATTCTTGTAGGATAGACTGTACTCATTCTTTCCCAGTCTGAAAGTATCTCCGTCCTCCGTCTCAACCACGATTGTCGGAGCTTGTGTTTGTGCCTTACCGTTGTATACCTTATTCTTGATTCCTGTCACTCTCCACTTGGTAATTTTCGTCAGCTCCCGGAATTGATAGCCGGCATATGCCGAATATTCCATTTCGTCAGAAGGATCTCTAGATTGAACTGTAAAATTGCACCAACTGTTAGTGAGTCTTGTTACATAAAACGGTCCCTGCACCATAGGCCCATCAGAATCATTCGATATGCTTTTTCCGGAAGCGTCTGTAATCTTGAATTCTTCAGTATCATACTCGAAGTTAACTTTTTTGCTTACAACAGTTTTCTTGATTGCTCCATTAACAAACTCGTATTTAACCACCGAAGGATCATACTTGGTCTTAACATTAGGCTTGAGATATTCGTTCATTGTTTCAGGTTCAATCACATATGATTGTTTTACTACCGAGAACTCTCTATCGTAAATCTCTTCTCCTATAAATCTGCCGCCGTAATACATAGCTACTTTGACTTGGACGCCAGGCCCCTTTTCCAGGTCTTTTTCCGAAATATCACTCTTAATCCTGATCGTCGGTTTTAGTGTATTCGAATTGTCTATGACAGCATAGTCATTAGAAGCCGTTTCTGTATCCGTAAACACCCATTTGAAAGACAATCCGCTTGTGATTATCTTTTCTTCATAATATTGATACTGTTTATTCCAAACAGATTTGATAAGAGAAGCGTTAACACTTAAAGGAATTTTTTGAGTAGGAAGAACCTCGTCGGAGTCCTTGCCGTCTGTTCTGACGATTTCATCAAATTCTGCTACCTCTTCAGCAAACTCATATTCCACAGTTTCTGTTACTGTTTCATTAGGGTCTTCAAATGTAGTATGGGTCACATCAACCTTGACGATTCCGGCCCTCTTCGATTCTATAAACCAAACCTTTTCGCCGTCCATATCGTGTAGGCGCACATCAAAACTGTTATCCGATTCATCTGTCTTAACAACGTTTGTTACTTCGAAGTCAAACCATTCTCCATCAGGATTCTCGGAATTGCAGATGAATCCGCGTGTTTGCTCATTTATTCCATGACCATAGCAAAGCGGGTTCAGTCTTTCCCTATTCGGGAAATAATTAATTTCCGCTTTTCTCAGCATGAAAGGTTTTACGTTTGAAGCAAGTTCTTTATCTCCTCGCTTCAGAACTGCTTTCACATGCAGTGAAGCACCGGGATAGTCCTTAGCCGCTTCGAAAATCGGATTAACATGCAGTGTAAGCGCGTTTTCGCCCTCGGTATAGTAAGTCTCTGTATCTGTGTTGGTTAATTCAACATAATCATCTCTTTCTTCATCAAAGGAATCCTCTCCTTTAGGATCGAGAAGCAGGCTGTAGTTCACGCTGCAACTGTCTCCATAGTCGCCACAGTCTATACTAAGAGTGTAATCGGTATCATCGAACAATGCGTAACTGTCAACATCTCCGAAGTCAATCCAATAGTCACGATAATCGAACCACAGACTCGCATCTGCACGTTCATAAATATCTTCTTCTCCTTCGTCATCAACACGTGCAACTTTTTCTATGGCTGTAAAAGTTACATAGCCATTGCCATTTCCTGTCCTCGTTATTGTAAATTTGTTGTAGGCTCCGCCTTCTTCAACTGATACGTCGCCATCTGTCTGATATTCATAACTTACATTTTCGGACACCTCTACTCCTTCAGGATTAGCCGTTGTCTTTTTCATCAGTATGCAAGTTACATCGCAGCTCTCACCGGCATCGAGGTTTTCGTTAGCGCCTTCAAGATTAATTACATACAATTCATCGCGCACTGAATATTCAGTTGAGCAT
The DNA here is from genome assembly GCA_017434685.1 of Mogibacterium sp. Taxonomy (GTDB): domain Bacteria; phylum Bacillota; class Clostridia; order Peptostreptococcales; family Anaerovoracaceae; genus Crickella. The sequence goes on along the minus strand of JAFREV010000197.1, from coordinate 2,079 downwards.
TCGCCGAGAAGCTCATCGTTGCTGTCATAGACTTTCAGTTCAACGTAGAAGGAAGAAGACTCTGTACCTTCCGGCAAATTGCCGACTTTCATTTTTGCTTTATGTTTTTCAGTTGTATCAGGCGTTATTGTTACATTTACTTTAGCTTCCGAGTCTATGTACTCATCATATGACACATTCCAAACAAACTTGGCATCTTCCGGAAAGCCACGATCAGATTCAGTATTTGCCGTCAATATGTCTTCGGCTCCAGGCAGATAATTGCTGGTGTTAGATTCATTCGTGAATCCAACACATAAAGCATTTACCACTACATCGACCTCGACATGATAGATGTTTCCGCCATCGTCCTCTATCGTTAACGTGGCTTCGGTTTTTCCTCTTTTTTTACCAATAATCGTCCAGCCATCAAAATCGTGTTCTATAACAGCGTAAGAGGAATCCTTCAGTTTAATGTCGGTTATAGAAGCATCTTCTCTTCTCCCGTCTATTCCATATTCGTAGCCGCGGTGAATTATTCCCCCTCCAAAAAGAGGGTCTCGTTCATCGATGTAAGCATATATAACGTCGCCTCCGCCGTATTCCGCATCAATTCTTGCAATCTCAAGAGGGTGTCTATCGTAGTCATAAGCTATACGCTCTTTTGAATCCTTGTCGAGTATTTCGACCATATAAACCAGGGTGTAGCTGACACCATCCTCACTATCAATCGAACTACTCTCTGCAGCTTCCCACAGTTTAGCACCATTCAGATTGAGTCCATAACCATCTTCGAACGCAGACCAACCTGAATTAAGTTTCTCTTTATACGGGTATCCGGTTTCGGAATCGAACTCATCATCTGCAACGTCTCCCACTCCTACTGAGTACTTAATCTCATAGTCGTCAGGATTTCCATTCCCAAAATCCGGATAGGCTTCTACACTATATTTACCATCCGAGAAAAAGGGAGTGTCAACCATGTAGTCGGTATCGAGTGATATGCTTACTTCATCACTCCCTTCATCATATCCTTCGTCATCGCCATTGGCAAATGCCATTGCCGGCATATAAGTCAGTACCATGGCGAGTGTGAGCAGTAGTGCCCATAGCCTTTTTGCCTTACTCATTAACTGTTCTTCCGTTTTCAATACTGTTTAGGTTGCAACTTCTGAATAATACTGTTGTATCGTAATTGTTGACCGCATACTTCCTGTAACCTAAGTGTGCGGTCTGTTAAAAAAAGAGTAACATTGTGAACCCCCCCTGTGTCAATATAAACAGCCTCTTTGTAACTGTTTTATAACTGTTTTTCTCTGCTGAAAAAGGGCAATAAAAACGGGCGCCTTCGCATTCGCGCTGACGCCCTCGGCGATTGCTGTTGGTGTTGCCTTTCTACTTCAGCGGATGTGCTTTCTTCCAGGCTTTGGTGTTGTAGAACTTGTCGAGTTGATGGTTCTTGTTGAACTTCTTTTTGTTGATCATAAAGTATTTGTATGCACTGCCCACGTCGTTGAACGTGACATCAAGCTGCACCCACTTCTTTCCATACTTAACTACGTTCCATGCATGATAAGCTCTGTCCTTTTTCCTGCTATACCAGGCATATCCGCATACGGTCTCCGCTTTCAAGCCTGCCTCTCTGGCAACTATGGTAAAGAGGTCCGTGTATCCCTGGCAGGTGGCCTTGCCCTTCATCATTGCCGAATATGCGGTGTTGTGGTACGCCGTTCGGCTGTTGTACTTGACGTTATTTATTATGTAATTATTAATGTATCGCGCACGATTTTTGACGCCTTTTTTCTTTTTTGCTTTCTTCGCAAGTCTTTTTACCTTCTTGTAGAACTTCTTGTCATTCGCTTTGCTGTATCTGTATTTCGGCTTTATCGTCACCTTGTAATAGGCAAATTTGCCGGTCTTCGCATTCACAACAGTCAGATAGCTGATGCTCTTGTTATGCTTAATCCCGTACAGCATGGTTGAACACGAATCGAGTTTACGTTCGAGCGTCGGGGAATACGCCGAAAACAGAGACTTATCTTTGGTATAGAAAACTATCGTGGACTTATGAGCGAGAAGCTTCTTGTCGAGAAATGCTCC
>JAFREV010000196.1 GCA_017434685.1 Mogibacterium sp. | reverse complement strand
CACAATATTCGATATAGTGCTGCCGAGGATAATGACAGGGGAAATACTTGCAAAAGAGGATTTCGATAGGCTCGGTGAGGGCGGACTTTGCCTTAATTGCGAGATATGCACATATCCAAATTGCGGATTTGGAAAGGCGTAGGATGGATTTCTATAAAGCTATACAAGAGAATAAAGATCCCGGAGCTCTGATAGTTCACGTAATAGATGGGGATCATGCCGGTGAAAAGGCGATTGTTTCGGATGGAGAAATAATCTACTCGTCTTGCGAAGAGGGTTTTGTATCTGAACATGTTGCAGAATTGTGCAATGCAGCAAAGAGCAAGATTACGGAAATTGACAGAACTAAGGTGTACATAGAGTCTCCGGGCAGCGAGAACAAACTCGTAATTTGCGGGGCCGGGCATATCTCAATGGCCATGGTTGACATGGGCAGGATGCTCGGGTTTGAGGTAATCGTCGCAGATGACCGACTGCAGTTTGTAAACAATGCGATAGCAAGAGGCGCAGATAAGGTGCTGTTTAACGAGTTTGAAGCAGCACTGTCGGAGGTCGCAGGAGATGAGGATACATACTTTGTAATCGCAACCCGCGGACACAGATATGACCGTGAGTGCCTCAATGCGATAGTCAAGAAACGTCACGCATATATCGGACTTCTCGGAAGCAAGAGAAGGGTTGCCATAATCAAAAAGGAACTCGCGGATGAAGGAGTGAGTGAGGATATCATTGAGTCGCTTTACATGCCTATCGGACTTAAGATAGGTGCGGAGACACCTGAGGAGATTGCGGTAGCCGTTATGGCTGAAATCATCGAAGTTAAGAGCAGGCGCAATGCGGGATGCTTTGAAAAAGATGTGATGGCGGAATTGCTGAAAGAGGATAGGGATGAGATCGTCCTCTCTACAATAGTGAACAAGAAAGGTTCTGCTCCGAGGGAGACGGGAACCAGGATGATAGTAAAAAAAGACGGAAGCATAATCGGTACAATAGGCGGCGGATGCATAGAAGGAGGGGTTATCGCAAAGTCGAGGCGCATGCTAACGGGCAGTGAAAGCGGACCTGTCTTGATGGATGTCGACGTGACCACGGAGGCTGCCGAGGATGAAGGTATGGTCTGCGGAGGAAAGGTAACGATAATGCTCGAGAAGGTGTAAATGAAGGACAGATTCGGCAGAGAGATAAACTACATGAGAATATCGGTCACGGACAGATGCAATCTGAGATGCGAGTATTGCATGCCGGAGGAGGGCATCACGAAGGTTGATCGAAGCGAGATACTTCAAATTGACGAGATAGTCCGAATATGCGAAGCATCAGTGAGAATCGGTATCGACAGGTTTAAAATTACCGGAGGCGAGCCTTTGGTTCGTTATGATCTGGTGGAATTAATCAGGATGATAAAAGGAATTCCCGGATGCAAGGAAGTTACCATGACCAGCAACGGACAGATTCTCAGCTCTTACGTTGAAGAGCTTGCAGACATCGGCATAGACGGTATTAATATCAGCCTGGATACGCTCGACACCGAAAAGTACAGGAATATCACAAGGCTCGGGGATATACGAAAGACTTTGGATGCTATAGACCTGTGCATAGAAAAAGGTATAAAAACGAAAATCAATTGCCTGGTTCAAAAGGGATTCAACGAAGATGAGATAAGAGATCTCGCTGAATATTCTATGGATAAAGGCATAGATATCAGATATATAGAACTGATGCCGATAGGATTTGCAGATCCGGATAAGTGCCTCGGTTCGGAAGAGATAATGAGCATTCTCAGAGACGCATATCCTGAATTGGAAGCTGACGACAGCAAACACGGCAACGGACCTGCCATATACTATAAAGTTCTCGGCCGCAATTCTTCGATCGGATTTATCAATTCAGTGCACGGCAAGTTCTGCGAATCATGCAACCGCATCAGGCTGACTTCAAAAGGCTTCCTGAAACCCTGCCTTTGCTATGATTCCGGCAGAGATCTGAAGCCTTTCCTGCGTTCGGATATCGATGGCCTTGTCGGGGCAATCTTCGATACCATAACCGAAAAACCAAAGTCGCATTGCTTTGAGAACCCCGACAGAGAACATATTAAGAGCCTTGAAAAAAGACCGATGTCCGAGATAGGCGGATAGAAGGATATGAAAGAAATGAATATAAAAGGAAGAGTGATTGCCATCTGCATAAGTGAGAACAAAGGTACTGCCAAGAAAGAAGTGCCTTTTGCTGTATTGAAGCCTGATTATGGCATCGAAGGGGATGCTCATGCAGGCAACTGGCACAGGCAGGTAAGTTTGATTGCTCTTGAAAAAATTGAAGAGTTCAGAAAACGCGGAGCCGATGTGGACTTCGGAGCTTTCGGAGAGAACATAATAGTTGAAGGTTTCGATTTAAGCAGCCTTCCTGTCGGTACGAGGTTCAAAATAGGAGATGCATTGCTTGAGCTCACACAAATCGGCAAAGAATGCCATACGCATTGCGCCATATACCATCAGGTAGGAGACTGTATCATGCCGAGGGAAGGCGTATTTACAAAGGTTGTTGAAGGCGGAGAGATAAAGGCAGGCGACGAGATAGAAATGATTGAAAAAGACTCTGCGACCGATTTTACCGCCGCGTGGATTACGCTTTCGGATAAAGGTGCTGCAGGCGAAAGAGAAGATAAGAGCGGCCCGCTTATCGGAGAGATACTGGAGGCCGCAGGATACAATGTGGTAGACGGATTGTTGATTCCGGATGATCCTGAGAGGCTCAAAGCAGAACTCATTAACCTCGCAGACAGAAGACAGGCCAATATCGTATTTACCACGGGTGGAACGGGATTCTCACCGAGAGATTTGACGCCTGAGGCAACGACAGAAGTATGCGACAGGATGACGCCGGGAATTGCCGAGGCTATTAGGGCCTATTCAATGACCAAGACGCCTAAGGCCATGCTCTCAAGGGCTGCAGCCGGCATGAGAGGGAAGACTCTTATCATCAATCTGCCGGGAAGTCCGAAAGCAGTCAGGGAATGCCTGGAATTCATACTCGGACCGCTTGAGCACGGGCTCGAAATAATGCTCGAGAGGGATTCCGAATGTGCGAGATAAACAGAAGGTAATAATGCCCTCCTGATGTGAGGGCTTATTATACACAAACCGAATTGTTTTGAAAAACAATTCGACATATGTTATTACTATCTCTCCTTTTAGGAGAAACGAAAGGATGTTAAAGATATGAAAAAGAAACTACTTGCTATCGCAATGATGCTTGCCATGGTGTTTGCTCTTGCTGCTTGCGGAGGAGGCGGTGAAGCTGAACCTGAAGCGGAAGAGGCTACAACTGCTGAAAAGACTACAGTCAATGTATTTGCTGCGGCCTCACTCAGCGCGGTAATGGGTGAGTTCGAGTCAGGCTTTGAGGCTGCGCATCCGGAAACTGATATAGTCGTTAATGCCGACAGCTCCGGCGCGCTTCTTACACAGATTCAGGAAGGCGCTCCATGCGATGTATTCTTCAGTGCAGCTCAAAAGCAGATGGATGAGCTCGAAGGCGCAGGCATGGTAGTTGAGGGCACAAGAACAAATGTCGTAAACAACCAGCTTGTAGTGGTAACTCAACCTGATTCCGATACAGCAGTTACAGGGCTTGCCAATATCGGAGATGCAAAGAGCATCGCACTTGCCGACGGAAGCGTTCCTGTGGGCAAGTACACACGACAGGCCATGATTAAGCTCGGACTTCTCAAAGAAGTAGAAGATCCTGCAACAATTACAACAGCAGAGGTTTCGGAGCAGCTCGGCGGAGTTGAGATAAGCGAGCAGGGTAACGTAAGCAAGGTGCTTGCCGCAGTTGAGGAAGGCTCGAGCGAGGTCGGAACCACTTATCTTTCGGACACCATCGGCCACGAGGATAAGGTGAAGATACTCGAGACAGTGGGATATGATGTGACAGGAAATATCATCTATCCTGTAGCGCAGATAAACAATCCTGATGCTGATGATGCGGAGAAGCAGCTTGCAAGCGACTTTATCGCCTTTATCACAAACGACGATGCAAAGGCGCTCTATCAGAAATACGGATTCGATACCGACGTAGAGTAGCTTTAATCATCTGAAAGATTATTTACTTTAATCGACACGCGGGCAGCCTGAGGATATATTAAAGACGTGAATGCTTTTATAGAAATGGCAGGAAAACTCGATTGGAGTCCATTGTGGATTTCACTTAAAACCGGGGTGGTAGCGACGATCATATCGTTCTTCCTCGGCCTTTGGGCTGCCCGCAAAGTAATAAAGAAGGACTACAAAGCCAAGTCAGTGATCGACGGCATATTGACACTTCCTATGGTGCTGCCGCCTACGGTCGCAGGCTTTTTCTTGTTGCTCTTATTCAGCAGGAGGAGACCCCTTGGCATATTCTTAAATGACAAATTCGACATTCAGGTCGTCCACACCTGGCTTGGCTGTATACTCGCCGCCACAGTCATAGCGTTTCCTCTTATGTACAGAAACGCGAGGGCGGCTTTTGAGCAGATAGATGCAAACCTCGTGTATGCGGGGCGTACTCTCGGCATGTCTGAACTTGCTATATTCTGGCGTATCGTCGTTCCTACTGCAGGACCGGGAATCGCAAGCGGTACCATACTCACCTTCGCAAGGGCTATGGGTGAGTACGGAGCGACTTCCATGCTTGCCGGAAACATCCCGGGTAAAACAGGGACGGTATCCCAGAGGATAGCGATGGTAATTCAGGACGGAGACTATATGACTGCGGGATTTTGGGTCATCATAGTTCTCATAATAGCTTTCATAGCTGTCTTTGCGATCAATATGATCACGGGGCGGCATATGAAAAACATAAGGAAATGGTAGGTGGATAGATGAGCAGACTATATGCGGATAT
>JAFREV010000195.1 GCA_017434685.1 Mogibacterium sp. | reverse complement strand
TTAAGTGGTACAAGAAGAAACTCACGCTCAAAGTAAAAGCGATGATTGACTGGCCCCTCGCCAAAAAGTATATTCCTCAGAAATTAAAAGCAAAGGCCCAAAGCGGCGGAAAAGCTAAACTCAGTTGGAATAAGAATAAGAATGTGAGTGGCTATGTTGTGTTAAGAAAAACCGGAAAGGGTCGTTTTGTGCAGATTGCCAGGCTCGGAAAAGCCAGGAAATCGTATATAGACACAAAGGCCCCAAAAGGGAAGAAATGCGAGTATATGTTAGTTGGATATAAAACAGTGAAGGGCAGTAAGGCTGTCAGAATCACGAAACCAAGCAAGGTAAGAAAAGTAACAATTAAATAAGAACAATCACTTATCAAAACATGTATAATAGATAGTGATATGAAGAACAGAATATATAAATACGACAATGTAAAAGCGATATTAATATTTCTGGTTGTAGTCGGACACATGACCTCAGATTATGTGTCCGATTCTCATCTGGTAAGATGGACGACGCTGTGGATATACATGTTCCACATGCCGGCGTTTATATTCATATCAGGCCTGGTGCACAAACAGTACATAGATGAAGAGAGGGCAAATGCCGGAGTAAGAGGGGAGACAAGGTTACGCCTTGATAAGGTGCTGGGATTTTTCCTCTGCGGATATGCACTCAAGGTTTTCCTACAGGTTTCCAGGACCTGTATGGGACAGGACCCCACATGGTCGTGGTATGAAGAGCCGGGCATCCCTTGGTATCTCTTCGTAATGGCGGAGTTTGAACTCGTATTCTTCCTGATGAGATACATAGACGGGAGGATAAAACCGAGATATGTAATCGCAGGAGCATTTCTCATCAGTGCAATCATCGGATATTTCCCGTCTGTCAACGAAGCGTTCTGCCTGTCGCGAATGATCAACTTCCTGCCGATCTATGCTCTCGGATACTATTCGGACATGAGGGTGTTTCTCGAATGGATCGAGAAAAAACGCTATGTTGTGTGGGGGTGGATAATAATCGCCGTATCGCTGATTGGCTGCTATATGGCTCCGTGGAAAGCATACGGACTCAGGAAGTGGTTTACCGGGAGAAGGTCGTACGAGTACCTCTCGCACTTTTTCGGAGATGCTGCGATTCAGTTCGGCTGGGGCATCAGGCTTCTTGTGTGGGCGTTTGCCATCCTGCTGTCGCTGGCAATCATCGCGGTAATTCCGGATAGGGATATGGGCTTCATCACAACGATAGGAGCCAGGACACTCAACGTATATTTCTGGCACAGACCTCTGTGCTATCTCTTCAGAAACTGGGCGGTGCTCCCGAGGTTATGCGTGCTGTTCGGAGGAACATATGATGCAACTGCTGCAGGGACGAGAGCCGGACTTGCATTCGGGGGCAGCCCATGGTCCATGCTCGCGGCATTTCTCGTTTACATTCTCATTGCAGCTGCGATGACGGCATTTTTCAGCCTTAAGATATTTGAACATCCGTGCTCTGATCTGATGAAACTATCCGCACGCATTACATCAGGGAAAGAAAAGACCCGATAAGGTGTTGGTTGAATGGATGAGAAAAAACTTGTAAAAGAGAATATTGGACTCGAGGATGCTGTCAATGAGTATGGCAGCATAGTCTGGAACTGTAAAGGACAGTCTATGAAGCCTCTCATCAGGGAGAGGGTCGACTACGTCGTAATAGAAAAGCCGGACAGGGAGATCAGGCCCTTCGATGTCGTGCTCTATTCGAGGGATACATACAAGACCGGAGGCGGCGGAGTACAAAGGGACTATGTGCTGCACCGAGTGATCAAAAGAGAGGGTGATGAGTTTATCATCCTTGGAGATAACTGCGTAAACTTGGAGCGCGTGCCGAAAAGCAGCATCATAGGCATAATGACAGGGCTTAAGAGAAACGGCAAAGATTTTGATTTGGACGGCACCTGGTGCAGACTCTACAACAATATATGGGTCAAACCGTACAGGATAAGAAAGGGAATTACACGCCTCGAATTTGCCGCAAAGCGCGCGGGACTAAAGGCGTTTAAAGGGATAAAAAGAATTGGAAGGAAATCAACTGACGATTAAAATCGCGGATATAAATATAGGGATTAAGCCGATTCATAAAGGCTTCGAGGAATTCTGCAAGGACTATTTAACAGACGAGGATGCGGATTTTGTTTTGAGTGCCACGGAGAGCGACCTGGAAGAAGAGGCCGTGCGAGTCGCTCAATATGAAAACCTGACAGCTGAGATTGATTATTCGGGATTCGAACTGGAGAAGATCTGGGTCTACAGACAGATTGCGGAGACTATCCCCAAATACGATGCCTTTCTGATACACGCTGCATCCGTTTGCGTGGATGGGGAGGCGTATCTCTTCCTCGGACCGAGCGGCGCAGGAAAGACCACCCACGCGAAAATGTGGAAGCAGTATTTCGGGGACCGTATGAAGATCATAAATGACGACAAGCCCCTCATCAGAGTGACCGACGATGATATACTGGTCTGCGGATCGCCTTGGAGCGGAAAGGAGAATTGGAAAAACAATATTGACGCCTCGCTGAAAGGAATCGCCTGCCTGAATCAGTCGAATGAAAATCACATTGAAAGATTGACTGTAAGTGACTCATGGAATGCAATGATGAACCAGGTATATAGGAGCGGTGTAGCCGAGACCATGCAAAAGATATTCGGACTTACGGATAAGGTAATAAAAAGGATTCCTCTGTATTCTGTGGATTGTACAAAAGGTGAGGAATCCGTGGTAGTCGCTTATCGGACATTGTCGGGAACCGGTATTTAAGAATATATCTACTGTTGTCGGGCATAGCAAATCAGACCATTTGCTTATCGATTTGCTCCTGATATAAATCCATGAGTCTGTCCGCAACCTGACGGATGTC
>JAFREV010000194.1 GCA_017434685.1 Mogibacterium sp. | reverse complement strand
GATGCTCTTGTATGCAGGATAAAGTGCGAGCTTTTTGACAGGCGCCATCACGAGATAAAGTTTTGTTGTGCCTTTTCCTATCGAATTGCCTTCCGTGTCGAAAGCCTCAACATAAAATACGTATTCGCCCGGAGCCAATGTCTCGAGGACTTGGCTTGTAGCACTGCCTTTGACTTCTTTAACAGTCTTCTTTGTTGTGCCGGATTCAACACCAACGGTGTAATGATCGACAGTTCCGCTTGCCTTCCAGCTTACGGTTGCCTTCGTTCCGGTCGATACATTTGCTGCAGTAACGTTGCTGATTGTAACAGATCCGTCTGTAGCCAGAGCAGATACTGTTGCTACGCTCAGTGCCATTACCAGCATGACCAATATTGCAAATAATCTCTTCTTCATATCTATTTCCCTTCTGTACACTACGAAAACCTTCCCATAGTCGGTTGAATTCTATCAAAATTACGGCCTTAAAGCAATTAAAAGTCCAAAGTTTTTGGGCATTTTTAATTCCAAAGTTTTGAGTATTTCTTAGCTCTTTCAACAGCTTTATTGTCAATATATGCCAAATGTAATAAAATATGCGGGTATCGGAGGTAAGAAAATGCTATATTCAGTCGTCATACCGTGCTACAACTCGGCACATACAATCAGGCAGGTTATTGAATCCACTGCCGAAGAACTGACTCGCGAGGGCAGAACGCCTTACGAGTTTATTCTGGTCGATGATTTCTCCCCTGATGACGGTGCTACGGTCAGCGAGTTAATATCCCTATCCAAGGATTACAAAGAAGTCAAGGTAATTGAGCTCGCCCGCAACTCAGGGCAGCACAACGCCATCATGGCAGGTCTTCACTATGCGGGCGGCGACTACATTATATTGATGGACGACGACATGCAGACGCATCCGTCCCAGCTTCCGGCTTTGTTTGCCAAGGTCGACGAGGGCTACGATGTGGTCTACGGATACTATCCGGATAAAAAGCACTCGGGCTTCCGCAATTTCGGATCGTGGGTAAACTACACCACAGTGCGCATACTCATCGGAAAGCCTAAAGACACCAAGACCTCCAGTTATTGCATTATGAAGAAGTACGTGAGGGACAGCATCATCGAGTATCCGGCTCAGTACCCGCATATGCAGGGACTCGTGCTTCGAACGGTATCGCCTAAGAAGATCGCAAGCGTTCCAATCGAGCACTTTGAGCGCGCATACGGCAGCTCCAATTATTCACTAAAAAAACTGCTTAAGCTGTGGTCCAACATAGCGGGCTTTTCCACAGTTCCGCTCAAAATATCCAGAAGATGCGGATTCCTGTTCTCTCTGATCGGCCTCCTCGGCATAGTAGTCCTGATAGTCAGGAAGCTGATGATGAGGACGCAGATCATAGGTTGGACATCCACCATGATGACCATCATCCTTTTCGCAGGCATCATACTGATGACCCTCGGAATCGTTGGAGAATATGTCGGGAGGATGTTCCTGACAGTGAGTAACTACCCTCAATATGTGGTGAGGAATGTATATAAAAACGGCGAGGAGCTCCCGCCGTCGGATGATTAGCATCATTCACTATCTGCAATAATCTGCGCGAATCAGGAATTCGCCATATCATATAAGGCTTGCTCCATATCCATCGGAGTATAGCCTATTTTATTTGTCAGCACTTCAACGTCCATATACGAGGAAGTGATTGTCTCCGGTTTTGAATCGTCATAGTTAATCGGCGCGCTGCTGCCGTATGCCCTGTTCATCATCTCTGCCAGCTCGTAATTGGTATATGCGTTTTGCATGCCGGCATTTATGATGAGGCTGTCACCTTCTTCTCTTTCGGCAAGAAGCGCCAGTATCTCCGCCAGGTCCTTTGCGTATATGTACTGCCTTCGGGCGACGCTGCGCCCTATGACCGTAAGAGGCTCTCCCGCCTTGGCGAGATCCTGGAAGACATTTATCATGGTTCTTGTGCCCTCGCCCTTTCCGAGCACCTGGGCGACGCGGACTATCACGGCATCGAAACCGTATGTATCTGCGTACTCGAGGCAGAGTTTCTCGCACCTCGCTTTATTGACCGCATAAGCCATTCCGGGATTCGGTTCGTACCCTTCCTTCCAAGGCACGGTCTCGGGATTGCCGTACACCAGTCTGCTGGATGCAAATACTATCCTTTTCACACCGGTCTCCGCCATAGCATCGAGTATGTTTTGCATCATCAAAAGGTCGGTATCGAAGTCCGAGAGTTCGGTCTTGTCTCCTTTGTTTCCCGCCAGGTGGATGACCGCATCGACTCCCGCAAAAAGACCGACCAGACTCTCTTTTGAGTAGTCGGTCTGCGCCCATTCGCAGGCGTCTTCGCCCGCATTTGCCGGCAGTTCTTTTCTTGTCAATGCAAGCGTTCTCACATCATCGTGATGCCTCAGTGTGTCGGTCAGGTATCTTCCGACAAATCCGCTTGCTCCCGTAATCGCTATCTTCATAACTTGTTTAGTCACACCCTAAACCTTGCACACGAAGCATCTCTGCTTTCCGGTCTCATCCGGCGGCAGTACGTCCATCCACTCAACCCTGACGTTGAACTCATCGCCGTATACCTCGTGAACGGATTTGATGAAGTAATCGGCAATCTCATCCTGCGTCATCGATGTGTTGTTTGGATCCGGCGCAAGTTGAATCAGCATGTCGTGATAAGTCTCTTCGATAAACCTGAACTGCGAAAGTCCTACGGTCTTGTTGGCGATTCTCATCAGCATCAGAGCGGACGATTCCACGCCGTTTTCGTGTTTGACCATATCGTTCATCCTGCCTTCGATCTTGGTGAAGTATCTAAGACCGTCCTTCACATAGGATTTGCCCAGATCCAGAGTCTCGTAGTTGATGATCGGATATGTGGTTTTATAAAGAGACGTTATGACGATTCTTCCGTCATCCGCCAGTTCGTTCTGCTCGTTGTATACGTTTGCGACCGCGATGTCGTTGGCCACATAGTAAAAATCGTTGCCCGGAAGCTGGTAAATCGAGCTTCCCATCTCGGACAATCCGTAAGCATCGATAAGGCCGTCACCCAGAGTCTTCTTGAGGAGATTTCTCGTGACATCATCCACCATCTCACTGATAGGACAGTAGAGTTTAGGTTTCTTGATAGGCATGTTGTGGCTCTCGGCGTATGCGACTATCCTGACCAGGCAGTTACGTCTGAAGCAGATCATATCCGGGTCGTATTCGTTGATATCCCTGATAGTATCGGCAATTCCGTCGCCGACGCAGTAGTCCTCGGATACGACTTTTCTGCGCATCAAACCGAGCGACTGTATAAACGAATCCCTGCTCTTATCCGACGGATCCCTATGGCTGGTCTGGAAGGAATACATCTTGCCTCTCAGCGGATGATATCCCGCAGCCATTAGAACTCTTATCCAGTTGGCGTCACTGCAGCCCTGCTCTTTTTGAGTGTACAGCACTTTGAGCGGCACGCCCGACGATCCGCTGGTCGAATGCACGTTGAGTTCATCATGAAGTTCCGGGTGGTTCTCCCACTCCTGCTGCATCCAAAGCCTCAGTTCCGGTTTGGACATAGTCGGAAACTTGACCATATCTTCACTTGTATGATAATCGTCCGGAGTCGTACCTGATTCCTCAAATTTCTTTCTGTAAAAAGGAATCTCGTACGCCCTCTTCATGAGCTTGTGAATTCTCTTGTTCTGATCTTCCTTGACTTTTTTAGGGTCCTCGTCGAAGTTCTTTCTCAGAGTCATCAGATAGTAGAAGGTATACACATTTTTAAGTTTCTTCTTAAACTTCACTTTTATAGCCTCCGCTGAGATTATTTGTTAATTGCTTCTTTAGTTATTTTATATCCGCATTTCTCGATATATCCGTTCAGTCTGCGGACCTTGTCCCCGTCCTCGTAGTAGTAGAAACTGTATTCTGCGTCCGTGTCGTCGAAATTGTCTTTGCTGAACTGAGTCCACGGCTGCTGGCTGAAGAAAATCAATTTGTATACGTGACCTTCGTCCGGTGCGTACGCGCTGAAGTCCGGCTTATCCCCTGCCAGATATTCGAAGCAGGCTGCCAGCAGATCCACGCCACAGTATCTTTTTATCAGATGCCACATGTGGCAGCCGTCGAGTCTCGGTGTGATTTCGAGAATTTTCGGCTGATCCTTTTTATTCAGTTTAATCTGGAAGTATGCAGGGCCGTCTTTGATGCCCATCCTCTTTGCAGCCTCGCAGGCAACTTCCTTTACTTTGTCCTGCACCGCATCGCTCAATTCAGACGGCACGATATGCTCTTTGATTATTCCGCCCGGATATTCCTTGAACGATTCCCTGTCGGACACCAGGGCAAATTTCATCTCGCCTTCCACGAAGAAAGCGTTGACGGATACTTCTTTTCCTTCCAGATAGGACTCAATGATAACCCTTCCCTCGTGGGAGAAGTTCATCGATGTCTGGAATTCTTTCTTGATGTCCTCAATCGACTCGACTTTGAAGCAGCCCCTCTGGCCCTGTGAATCCGAAGGTTTCATCATAGCCGGGAAATCTTTGAAACTCAAAGCTTCCTCCAGGCACTGACACTCCACGTATGAGACATTTCCCTCAAAGTCTTTTCCGAGTGTCCTTCTCATCTTCACTTTGGACTGGCAGTTCTCAGCCGTCTCGGCACTTGTAAAATGCGGCAGCGAAAGCGTTTCGGACGCCCTCATAACGGTAGGCATCGCAACGTCAGAGCCGACCGAATATATATATTTCACATCGTATTTCCTGGCGACCTCTATGATGCCGTCCAGGCTCTTGATATCTTTGTGTTCAAAAAAATCAAGGTAAGGTATGCCGTTGTCGACTGTAGTATAGCTGCAGCCCACGACTGCCAAACCTTGGCTCTTGCAATACTCTATTGCATCTATTTGAGCGTTTCCGGCTCCGAGTATGAGAACGTGTTCTTTTTTCTTCATTTTATTCCATCCATGCGCTGAAACACACAGCGCAAATGCTCTTCAACAATCACTGTATTTTAGCATAATAATTGAATGTTCTCAACGAAAGTGGTCTCTCTTGTGCTATAATACTTGCTATGGTTAAGAACGAATCGAAAACCAAAATAATAGAGGAAACAGCAGAGTCGGAAACTCAAATCTCTGATGATGCACCTATCGAAGAGGCATTCGACGATGCGGCCATCAGCCAAGAGGATTTCAGCAAGATTCTCAGCAGCATCGGCGAAGAAAAGTTGAGCGCTATGCTTGCCGCAGCAGGAGATAACCCTGATGAAGCGCCTGTCGAAGAGGAAACTCCAAACTCGGAAGACGTATCGGTTGAGATGGAAGCTCCAAGTTCAGACGACGCTCCGGCCGAAGAGGAGATTTCAGAGTCTGAAGGAGCATCGGAAGAAGAGGTCTTCGACGACGATGCCTTCATCAAGAAAAAG
>JAFREV010000193.1 GCA_017434685.1 Mogibacterium sp. | reverse complement strand
TATAACCCGTAATCCAAGTTCTGGCAGCGGCAGGATTTTCTATCTTGTCCTGCTGCTTCTTTGCTTTTTTGGACCACGCAAGCATGGTGCTGTAAGGATGTTCCCATGCTCCGTCCGCGCCCATATGATCGGTATACGGCATGGCGCTTATGGCATCGACAACATTTGCTATGCCCGGCCAGTACTGACCATATGCCGTCATATATCCGTAGGCACTTTCTCCGAATACATCCACGGACATGTATACACCCTCTTCATGCAGCATATCTGCAGCATAGATGCAGAAGTTCTGCACCGCCTGACCTTTTTCCTCATCATATTTATTTCTGAAATTCGCTTTTCCGGAGGACGACATTTCGTATGAGCTCTCAGGGAATCTTACATAGTCGAATTGAATCTCATTGAAACCGAACAGTTTGACAGCCTCTATCGCCAGTCTGACATTGTATTCCCATACATTTCTGGAAAACGCGCTCGGCCAACCGGAGTCACCGCCGTACTTGATGCAGTCCTCAGGATGATCCTTGGCATAAATCGGGTCGTTGAACACAACTATCCTGCCTATGAGATACGCCCCTGTTTCTCTGTATGCATCGACTCCCTTTTTATAGTCCTTAACCGACGCGTATCCGGTCTTATATGACCTCGGTGAGAGTTCCTTGGCCACGTCGGATTTATATGCAAGGTAGCCGTCTTTAATATCTATTACAACCGCATTGCAATCCGTGGATTTTATCAGTTTCACATATTTCCCCGGGTTGACCGCTGCGGTACCGTTTATGTACATAGCCTTTGCATTCTCGCAAAACTCGTTGCCCTCTATCTTGGTTTTTTCTCTCGGATAATAGTCCAGATGGGCTGCTTTGCCGCCGTAGAGTTTCATACCGTAATTGTCATTCTTCACTTTCTCATAGACAGGCTCATATACGGCTTCTGCTTCCTCTTTAGAGGAAACCATATATTTACCGTATACATAACCCTCTCCGGCATTGTCACCATCACCGTACGCAACCTTGTACTTTCTTACGCTGCCGTCAGGCAAGAGTTCATCATAGCCTGCAACCTTAAGTTCAGTTCCCTTTGCTGCAAATGACGCTATTGCCGGTCCTGCAGCCTCTTTATATATTGTGGATGATGTTCTGACAAAGACTGCCTTTTCTTTTACGACTTCCTTCTTTGACTTGCTGAGATTGTCGCTTTCTATATAGTATTCCGCATCTTCCTGCTCGGCATACGTGTTTTCAGCATCCTGCTGAAGCACGGCGGATGCATCCACAAGCCTGTTATATGATTTGCCGTCTATTTCTTCGCTTTCCTTGTACTTCTCTACCATCGTGCCCCTTGTGACAGTTCCCGCATCGGAAAGTCCGTCATCAGTCTTGGCATACACCGTGACAAGAGCTTTATCCGCTGCCGTATAAGCCACTTCATGAGGCGGTTCGTCTATGGTCAAGGTCAAAAAAGCGCCAAAAGACCCTGCGGAAATCAGGGTCATAAGGAATACAATTATTATGTTTTTTACTTTGCCTTTATTCTTGTTTGTCATCCTCAGGCTTCAACTTTACCGAATATATGAACTCTTCTGCTTAGCAGAGCAGAGCCGAGAAGTTCTCCGAGTATATAGCATCCGGCCACTTCACCGACAAATATGCTGAGCATAAGCAGTGGAATAGCCATATCTACAACTCCGTATGCGTATCTGAGCACGAACGGAATAATCAATGTGTTTGAGATAATTGTCGGAATCGGAACCAGCCAGCGGTTGGATCTGAGTAAGTATCCGCCATATGCTCCGATTAATGTAGCCAGGCTTCCGAATACTACATCCCATATCACACCTTCTCCCATGAAATTGCCTATGAGACAACCTATGAAAAGTCCGGGAACTGCTGCCGGGGTGAACATCGGAAGAATCGCAAGTGCTTCTGCAATCCTTACCTGCACCGGACCGAATGATATGGGTGCAAACACTATAGTTAGCACTACATAGAGCGCAGCAATCACCGCACCCTCTGTAATAAAACGGGTTTGATTTGATTTAAACATTATTCTTTTCTCCTTTGGTTTTAATATTTAAGGAGCAGGATATCAGACCCGAACTGCTCCCGCCGTATCACCGGCGATTAAAAGAATACGAGCCAACGTTCAGTCAGCCCGTATATATTAACCTTTTGGCCGTTTTTATTCAAGTCTTTTACAGACTTCCGTCTGCACTTAGTTTACGACATTCACAGGTGAACCCTCTGACCAAGCTTTGAGATTGTCCGCCGTAATGTCCATAATTCTCTGGCGTGCTTCTTTGGCTGCCCAGGAAATATGCGGTGTGATAATGCAATTATCTGCGGCAAGCAGCGGATTGTCAGGAAGTATAGGCTCCGTGGATACAACGTCCACTGCAGCTGCGTATACTTTTCCGCTCTTGAGTGCATCGGCAAGATCCTGCTCAACCACAAGCTGTCCCCTGCTGTTGTTGATGATGATAACGCCGTCCTTCATCTTTGCAATGTTATCCTTGTTGATAATACCCTCTGTCTCAGGGAAGAGCGGGCAATGCAGGAATATTACATCGGACTTTGCCAGAAGTTCATCGAGTTCCACATAGGTAGCCAGGGCTTTTCCCGCATCGGACTGAAATGCATCATAAGCGAGCACATTCACATCCATCGCTCCGAGAATCTTGGCCGTTGTCTGGCCGATTCTTCCGAGGCCGATAATGCCTGCTGTCTTGCCTGCAAGTTCTATCATAGGGAAATCCCAGAAGCACCAGTCTTCGTTGAGCTCCCATCTGCCGGCCTTGACCTCATTGCTGTGATGGCCGATATGTGAGCATATTTCGAGCAAAAGACTGACAGCGTACTGACCTACAATCTGCGTGCCGTATGTAGGGACGTTGATTACATCAATACCGCGTTCTCTTGCATATGCTACATCGACTACATTGTATCCGGTTGCCAGTACGAGAACGGCTTTGAGATTCGGGCATTTGTCCATTGTCTCCTTGCTGATAGGTGTTTTATTCATAACTACTACATCGGCATCGCCTATTCTCTCGGCTATAAGGCTCGACTCCTCATAGGAAGTTCTGTCATATACAGTTACCTCGCCGTATTCCTCAAGAGGTCCCCAGCTTATATCTCCCGGGTTTTCACAATATCCGTCAAGCACTACTATTTTATGCTTCTCCATTCAATACTCCTTTATGTTTCCATTCTAATTTACGATAATTATTTACTCGCCAATATCTTCGCCGAGATCTTTCAGTATTTCTTTTGCCTTTGTGCAGGCTTCACAATCGCAGAATTCTTTGCCTTGTGCTTTCATCTCTTCGGCATGCTGCTTAATCTGATCTGCAAGTTCCTTGCTGCCTACGATTTCAGCTCCCTTTTCAGAACCGAAGAGTTCTATATTCTCAGTGAATGTGGAGATGCTCTCTTTGAGTTTCTTAATTAGTTCTGCATCTGAAATCTTTTCGAGTGCAGGCTCTGCCTTGTCCTGGAGAATGTCAAGCACAGGCTCTGCCTTATCCTGCAGTTTGTCTGCAGCATCTGTAACCTTATCGCTCATCTCTCCCATTTTTTCGTTGAATTTTTCGGAAGCTCCGGCAAATGCATCAGCTGCATCACCGAGTTTGTCCCATGCCTTTGCAGCCTTGTCCTTAACATCATATTTTTCATCTGCCGTTGCAAGCCATTTCTCGGCTGCTTCCTTAAGAGGTGCATAAGCATTGGTTTCCAAAAGTTCTTTTACTTTATCGATTGTTTTTTGATCCGCCATTTTAACTCCTCCGTCTTCTGCTATTTATACAATGTCTGTTTGTAAGACAACGTCAACGCATTTAGTATATCACAAAAATGCTTTGTCAGACAGTTGACCTGTTTTTAACAAGGACCCGTAATGTGTCCTGTGAGAACTATGTATTCAATAAATAAGTGTTTTGTCACCTGCAGCGGAGCGCACTATCCTGTGCGCTTCTCCTTTTCTGTCGGTCAATGTTTCCGCATCTATCGGATGTTCAGTAATCATAAGCGGAATACCTCTATCGTCTCTGACATCCGTCTCGTGCGACGGCATATAGAGTTCTGCACCCAGTTCTTCAACAAAGAGTTTGGCCTGGTTGTTAAACACATTCAGTCCGTAATCTGCATATACCGGAACCCCTGCGCCATTGAACCTTGCAATCCATCCGAGATTACCTATCAGTATGCCTGTATCCTTTACGGCCTCCGCAATTTCATCGAAATTCTCCCCGATGTATTTGTCGAGTTTTCCATTGGATACATTCAATATATAAGGTATCTCAGTTGTTTCTGATTCGCCATTATTTCGCCTCTCCATGAATGTTTCAAGAGGAACAGGCCTTACCTTCTTTCCGCCTATTTTTGCAGGGTAAAGCGTAATATCCAGTACATCTGTGCCGAGGTTTTCATCTTCCTTAATCTTCCCTATTTCCATCTTTTCAAGCTTGGCAGCGCGGGAATTAATAACGGCTTTGAGTCTGTTATCCAGGAGTTCATCTGCAGCATCTCTCCTCATGCGGTTTACCTGAGAAAGAGGCATCATAATGTCGTCATCTGTCTGCACATCTATGCCTGTCATGCCGGTTGTATATGTAGTTTCTCCCAGTCTTCGCAGACTGTCTTCGATGCGTTCTGCATCAGTCGGTGTTCTGTTTGCCCTCTCGACTTTGTAGTCTGCGGTAATCTCAGCACTGTATCCGGCCTTTACATCGGTCATCACAAGTGTCGGATACTGACCTTCTCTTGCGGTGAACTGCATGGTTGCAGGGAGCTTTCTTTCAGGCATATCCAGGGCTTCTTCAGCAAGTTTGCTGTCGGTCACTTTGTAAGCAAGGTCCCCCCTTGATACCCCTTTGTCGTAATCTCCGAGTATATAACAGCCATCTCCGATATCCTTTACGTAGGTCGTAACTCCGCCTATAGGATTGCTCACGAGATATTCCTTATCTTCTGATCTGAATTCGAGACAGTCTCCGGATGCCACGTATGCACCCATCTCCTTTGCGGTTTTATCCATGCTGATGCAGGCCAGGATCTTGCCGCGTCTCAGTGCACCACGCACGGCAGATCTTTCGTCCGACTCAGTTACCTTATCCTCGCTGTCGACAAGCGCAACCACCCTTCCGAGGTATATGCCTTGGTTCTTCGGGCTTGCGCCGGACAGGTATTCTTCTCCCGGATTGCCAAAGAGATATCCTTCCGTAAAGTCCCCTCTGTTGAACACCTGGCGAAGCATCATCATATCCTTATCTTCGACTTCATACTTTGCAGCCGCCGCTTCCTCTCCGAACTCACGGACCAGGCTGTCGTATTTATCTATGTATTTTCTGTATATTCTCGTAACTATGGCCACATACTCCGGGCTTTTAATTCGTCCTTCTATCTTAAACGAAGATGCCCCTGCAGCCGTCAGCTCCGGGATGCGGTTTATGAGGCAGAGATCCCTCGGACTCAATGCATAATACGTCTTACCCGACTCATCCGTATATGCCTGTCTGCAGGGTTGAGCACAGGTTCCTCGGTTTCCGCTCCTGCCGCTTCCCTGCCCGAGGAGTCTGCTCATCTGGCACTGACCTGAATAGCACATGCAAAGAGCACCGTGTACGAATACTTCCACTTCCACAGGCGGGTCCATAGCGGCCGCTGCATCAGAGAGCTCTCTTATTTCTTCCAGGCTGAGCTCTCTGGCCGGCACTACGCGTTTTATGCCGAGAGCTCTCGCCGCAGGCAGGGCTTCCTTGTTATAGAGTGTTCCCTGCGTCGAGAGGTGCAGCGGCAGCTCAGGCAAATACTTGTGTAGCAGTCTCGCAAGTCCGAGATCCTGGATTATAAGACCGTCTATTCCGAGGCCATAGATATAATTAGCATATTCAAACGCTCTGGCGAGTTCATCATCTTTTATTAAAGTATTAAGCGTTATATATACTTTCACTCCGTGGGCATGGGCATATCTTATGGCTTCAGGGAGTTCTTCATCGCTGAAATTTTCCGCGAAAACTCTCGCATTAAACGCAACCCCGCCCATATACACTGCATCAGCCCCGCTATTTACGGCTGCAATCAGATGAGGTTTCCCACCTGCAGGTGCCAGTAATTCTGCTTTCATGCTCTCCTCCTGTTTGAGTGATTCTCATCGCTTTCTTTTTTTCAATTCTATCATAGATATCAATCATTTCGCTTTGTTCTGAATAATGTGTATTTAATGTAAACCAAATTGTAAACTAGGTTGATAAATCTAACTTTTGTATGTAAACTATAGTCAATAGTTATAAAGTATTCTGCTGTTTTACTTTAATTTTAAGGTGAGAGGATGACAACAAAAGAAACATTATTGGCACTGTTCGAGAAAAACAGAGGCTTTTTCATTTCGGGTGAATACATCGCACAGAATCTGGGCGTTTCCAGAACTGCAGTATGGAAAGCTGTGAAAAAGCTCCAAAAGGAGGGCTTTGATATAACTGCTGTTACCAACAGAGGCTATTGCCTGTCCAAGGATACGGATATACTCTCCGTACCTGCAATAAGCGAATACCTCTCGGATGAATGCAAGGACATCCACCTTGAGGTGTTCAGGAGCGTAGACTCAACAAACAACATATGCAAGCAAAAAGCAAATCTCGGTGAGACAAACGGATATGTTGCAATTGCTAGTTCACAGTCATCCGGAAGAGGCCGGAGAGGACGTACATTCTACTCCCCTGCCGACACCGGAGTTTATGTGAGTATGCTCATCGTACCTGAGGATTTCCACGGTGCAGGAATAGTTAGGCTTACAACGATATCAGCCGTTGCAGTTTGCAGAGCTATCGAAAAACTGACGGACAAAAAAGCATCCATTAAATGGGTAAATGACATATATGTAAACGATCGAAAAGTATGCGGTATACTCAGCGAGGCTTCATACAATTTGGAAGATGCAAAACTCGACTGCGTGGTAGTCGGTATCGGAGTAAACCTGTATCCGCCTAAAAACGGATTCCCTATAGCACTCGCAGAGACGGCAGGAAGCATCTTGGATAAACCGGGCAGCCTAAGCCGCAACCAGCTTGTAGCAGAGATACTCAACAATTTCTGGAGCATTTATCTGAAGGATGATAATTCATATGTTGATGAATACAGAAAAAAATCTTTCGTCCTTGGTAAGGAAATCGATGTAATAACTCCTAAGGAAGTCAGGAAAGCCACCGCGCTTGCCATCAACGACGACTGCAGTCTGCAGGTCAGATACGAAGACGGAACAGAAACGGCACTAAGTTCCGGAGAAATCTCAGTGAGAGTCAAATAATCAATCAACAATACTAACACCAAAAATCCCGAGCGTTGCTCGGGGTTTTTTAATTACTTTATGGTGTGTTTCCGCCTTGGTCGCCGCCTCCTTGGTCGCCGCCTCCTTGGTCACCGCCTCCTTGGTCACCGCCTCCTTGGTCACCGCCTCCTTGGTCACCGCTGCCGGAATCATCTCCCGAAGGTGTCGGGTCAGGTGTAGGTGTAGGTGCAGGTGTAGGTGTTGGCTTTGTTCCGCCACCGCCGTCATCATTCTTCTT
>JAFREV010000192.1 GCA_017434685.1 Mogibacterium sp. | reverse complement strand
ATGGCAGATGCCTTCCCTGAGGTTTATTCGCAGTTTGAAAAGATAGCAAACACTCTTGAAAATCATTATAAAGACATGCAGGACATGGAGTTCACCGTAGAGGACAGAAAACTCTACATGCTTCAGACACGTAACGGTAAGAGAACCGCAGCAGCAGCCGTAAAGGTCGCAGTAGACCTCGTTAAAGAAGGTCTTATTGATGAGGAAACAGCCGTTATGAGAATTGAGCCGGATCAGATTGATCAGCTTCTGCATCCTGTATTTGATAAGGAAGAACTTGAAAAAGCTGAGGCAGTTGCAAAGGGCCTTCCGGCATCACCTGGAGCCGCTACAGGTCAGATCGCATTCTCGGCAGATGATGCGGCAGAGATGGCAGCAGAGGGCAAGAAGGTTATTCTCGTAAGAGAAGAGACAAGTCCTGAGGACCTCGCCGGTATGGTTGCCGCAGAAGGAATTTTGACAGCAAGAGGTGGCATGACCTCTCACGCAGCCGTAGTTGCCAGAGGAATGGGCAAATGCTGTGTAGCGGGTTGCAAAGAGATTTCGGTCGACGAAGCTAATAAGAAAATGATTATCGGAGATAAGGTCTACGGAGAAGGAGACAGCATCTCACTCAACGGAAGCGACGGCAGTGTGTATGCTGAGTCCATTAAGACGCTCGATGCAGAACTCTCCGGAGATTTCGGACAGATCATGGAGTGGGCTGATGATTACAGGACACTCAAGGTAAGAACAAACGCAGACAATCCGAGAGACGCTGAGCAGGGCGTTAAATTCGGGGCTGAAGGTATCGGGCTTTGCCGTACTGAGCACATGTTCTTCGATGATGAGAGAATTCCTAAGATCAGAAGGATGATACTCGCAGATAACGAGGATGAAAGAAGAGCGGCACTCGCCGAGCTTCTGCCGTATCAGAAAGAGGACTTCAAGGGAATTTACAAGGCAATGGGCGACAGGCCTGTTACAATCAGACTTCTGGACCCGCCTCTGCACGAGTTCCTGCCAAAGACTGACGAGGACATCAAACAGCTCTCTGAACAGTTCGGAATTCCTTATGAAAAGATCGTAAACAAGACACTTGAACTTCACGAGTTTAACCCTATGCTCGGACATAGAGGATGCAGACTTGCCATCACATATCCTGAGATCGCAGAGATGCAGACAGAGGCTATTATCAGAGCCGCCCTCGAAGTTCACGAAGAAGAGGGAATCGACATCCTTCCTGAGATTATGGTGCCGCTGGTAGGGCATGTAAACGAACTGACTTATGTAAAGAAGAGCATCAACGAAGTTGCAGACAGACTTATTGCTGAGGCCGGTTCGGACATGAAATACATGGTGGGAACTATGATCGAAGTTCCGAGAGCGGCCATGACAGCCGATAAGATTGCAGAGGAAGCTGAATTCTTCTCATTCGGAACCAACGACCTTACACAGATGGGATTCGGTCTCTCAAGAGATGACACCGGCGCCATCATCAAGGAATATGAGGAAAAGGGAATACTTGATGGAGATCCTTTCCAGACGCTCGATCAGGACGGCATCGGCAAGCTTGTCAGAATGGCCGTTGAAGGTGGCAGAAAAACCAGACAGAATATCAAACTCGGTATCTGCGGAGAGCACGGAGGCGATCCTGAAACAGTTAAATTCTGCCATGCGGTAGGTCTGAACTATGTATCATGCTCACCGTTCAGAGTGCCGATTGCAAGGTTGGCAGCTGCACAGGCATCGATAGTAGATAAGACTTCCAAGTGATAGTGTCCTGCTGATAGCAGATTGAATAAAGAATCAGAAATAAAAAAGTCACGCGTTTGACAATAGAGACATAACGCGTGACTTTTGAGTTTTAATAAGAATTGTGAGACAGGAAGAAGTTCCAGGCAGCGGATGGCGATCCGTATCGACCTGCGATGTACTTAAGCCCCCAGCGTATTTGGGTATTACCGTTAGTGTAGTAGTCGCTGCCCTCGGAAGCCATCTTTCCCGCAGGAAGGGCCTGTGGTATACCATGAGCACCCGAGCCTCTGTTGTGCGCACTCGGGTTCCAGTGAGATTCGCGATTCCACAGATTGATCAGAGGCTCGAGTTCTTTATCACTCCAGCCGTAATCGGGGAAGAGGGAGAGCGCGTATTTTTGGTACTCTCCTTTTTGTCCGCCTTCAATAAGGGCACTAATAGGGGTTTCATCGGTCAGATTATCACTTACTATGTAATAATCCTTATCGTCGATTGTAACTCTGCTCCATTCATTTTTTGTTACTCCTGTGCGCTGGACCATTTCATCCGTCTCAAGCGTGCCGGCTTCTTTATAGGAATCATCCGGCCCTTTTCTGTAAACAGTCTCCTCCTTGGTCCACAGGAGTTCATCCATTTCCTTTACTATTCGCTCCTGACTCTTCTTGTAGGAACCGGCAGCAATTTTACCGAGGGTATCGCTGTTAATTTCATTTACCGTAGCATATGTGGCTGCAGCCGTGCGGATTGTTACGTTGCGGAAATACGACAAATAGACCCCGTAACAGGCTGCTACTACGAGAACGAGCTCTGCGAGGATTATCCGTTTCAGTATTCTGCGTCTTCTTTTAATTTCTTCCGCTCTGTTGAAATGCTTTATCTCAATTACCTCCGATAAGAAGAAACAGACATAAGTAGATAAATTATAATACCGCTCTGAATAGTTTAAGAATACAAATATGAACAGAATGTAATAAACAAAAGGAATAGGAATGTTTAGGTAAACAAAAGCGGTCGAATATTTTGTGTATATCAACAAAATAATTCGAAGATTACTGTCAAAAAAACATAATTTTTTTGCTAATCCGTTGATATTGCAAGGAATATCCGTTAGTATGAAAAATGAAAAAAACAAAATAATACATTGTATTGAATTGAGTACAATCTCTTGTTTAAGTATAATTGAGACGGGTTAACAAAGTTTTATACTCAGCGATGTATTGTTTTGACAATCAAATGTAAGGAGGCAAATCAATGCAAGAATATCTGTTATCACATCTGTATTGGATAAGCTTGATAGCT
>JAFREV010000191.1 GCA_017434685.1 Mogibacterium sp. | reverse complement strand
GTGGCAGGAGCATCGTCTTCATGACACACCGGCGATGATTATCAGAAAGCGAGAGGGGTTATGAGACGCTACGAAAAAGCAGGAAAGCTTTCAGCAAAAATCATTTCGCTGATAATTGCTGCGGCCGTATTCAATCTGGCCTGGATACCATCCTTTGTGTATGCCACGGAAACGGACAGCACATATGTTACGGAAGGCAAATACAACTTCACATCGAATGAGCTTAAGAACATACAGATAGAAGACCACTTCAAATTCAGGGAGGACTGCTTTATGCGCTCCTCTTTTTTAGGCTGCAATCACCTCCTGGAACTTTCCGCACAGCTTGCCATATCCACCGCCAGCTGGTATGGAGAAAAAATTGACCCCTACGAGATAGACCCTTCAAACAACGGCAGGAATGCTGTTAATCTCTTGAAAAGCATGGGCTTTGAGGATGTTGAGACCAATAAGTACTACACCATTGATGAGCTTGAGGATTCCTGTGCTGCCGCGGTAGGACACAGAAAGATCAGTGCTTTCGGAGAGGATTACACGCTCATCGCCATCGCTCCGAGGAGTGCCGAATACAAACAGGAATGGGTCGGCAACTTCAATGTCGGAAGCGGCGATGCTCACGACGGTTTTAAAGCGGCAAGAGATGAAGTGCTCAGGTATGTAAAGCAGTATATGAAAAAGCACGGCATCAAAGGGAAGCTGAAGATATGGACCGCGGGTCACAGCAGAGGCTCCGCTGTAGCCAATATGGTAAGCGGATTCTTTGCAGGCGGTGGAATCAAATACTTTGGTGACGGCGTCAGCATAACGCCTGAAGACGTTTACGCTTATTGCTATGCGGTGCCGCGTACCATCAAAGAGGGCTTTGAAAAAAACATCGAGCTCAGCGTGCAAGGTGCAAGAGCTGCTTACCCGAATGACACTCCGGGAGCTGCATATACCTACAGCGGCGGAGGAAAGGTCAATCCAGATGCTGATGTTTACGGCGGCATCAGAAATAACGTTGCAGGCTATGACTTCATAACTATGATGCCACCTGAAGAATGGGGTTTCACATACTATGGCAGAGACAACATAATACCTCTCGGAAGAGACGTGCATGCGAAGACAGGCATGGCAGACGAAGACGACATGGCAAAAGAGCTCAGCGTGCTGAGTCCGTTTGCATACAATCAGTACACTAATGAAGGCGGAGACCACAGGAAGTTCTCGGCAAAGACATTTGACCTGCTTGAACTCGCCCTGGCTGATGATGCATCCGGAGGCATGCCGAAGGATATGGACAGCTTTATGAAACAGCGGATAGTCGGTCTCGTAACTGATGCACCGACGAATGCGGAATATGTCTCCGGCAAACACGAGGAGACTCTGAAGGCTGTCGCAGGGCTGTACGGAATGATACTCACGGTAATAGATAACCCAAAAGAAGGTAAAGAACTACAGCTTACCGGTGCGTTAAAACCGGTCATTTTGAGCTATCTGGCATATGCTTCGGAACGACTTCAGGACGAGGGCGAGGCGGCAAACGATAGCGAAGCTGCAGCCAAAGTCATCGCGGGACTTCTGGGGTTCGCAACAGGTAAAGATGTCGATCCTTCGAAATACACGGTTGACAATGCTCTTGAGGATATAGCCAGGCATTTGGCTGATAACTCCGATTCGAAGCTATACAATACGGCGGCAACGGAAGCCGAAAAGGCTCTTGATGGTATTGATATCCTCGGGCAGAAGGCATCGGATTTCTTAAAGTCTCAACTTTTTGAAAAATATTACGTCGGAGGCGGCGAAGGTGATGTGTCTTTCAGAGACGCACTGGGAGCTTTCGTAAAGGCAATGGTTTACGGCGCAGACGAAAATTCGGAGGCATACAAACAAGATGAGAGCCTGTCCGATCCGAAAAACGTGCGCAAACAGCTCTACATTGTCCTTGGGCTTGCACTGGCGGGCCTGGAAATCGGCATTGATCCGGCAGATATTATCGGGCCAAATAATGATGGTAATGTAACACTGAATAATCTTGCTGCTGCCATACTGCCACTGCTGCTCACCGAAAAGGATGGCGAGGGAAATGTGACTAAGACCTATGACACCGTGGCTGAGGCGGCGGATGCCCTGCTTCCGGGTGCCATAGACTCGCTGCTTGCAGACGCATTGGAGCTGGGAGATGAAGTATATACAAAGGCCTTTATGGCTGATGTGAGACGTCATGTGGCTAATCTGAAGAATCATGTGACTGAGGCCCGCAGACTGTTGATGAACTTCTTCTTCTATGTCAAGGATGAGCCGTACAGCGTTGAGTCGGATATCAGGCGTGCAGCGACATTTGTCGGCAACACAATGATCATCCGCCTGGCTCATTATAATGAAGTGTATATAAGCTGGCCGCGTGCGATTAATAAGCTGAATTGTGAGGACTGCGATCACTACATCAAGCATGTGGCAAAGAAGGCTGCTACATGCACAAAGAACGGCGTCAGGGAACACTGGATGTATCACGAAAGCACAGGCAACAGATACTTCACGACTTCGGATTTGTCCAAAGAATTGACAGCTAAGGACATCATCATAGCCAAGCACGGGCACAAGTGGGGACCGTGGAAGATTACAAAGAAGGCCACCGTAAATGAGAAGGGCGAAAAGACACGCACCTGCGAAGTCTGCGGAGCTACCGAGGTCAAGCCGATCGCTAAGCTCAAGCCGGGCGATAAGGACCGAGATTCATCAGATCCGGATGATAAAAAGCGCGGCTCACTCGCGACGGGTGATGAAAACAGTCTGCTCATCTATATGACGATGGGAAGCCTCGCTGCGGCTATGCTTGTCCTCGTGGTTTACAGGAGAAGGCGCAAAGCCTAATAAATAGGCATACTGAGGAACCTATGAATAAACTTATGAACGTGATAGAGCACACAGGTGAGACCGGAAGTAAGGTGCTGAACAATGAACCGGATGGGAAACACATCGTAAGATTTGTCATTACGCTTATACTTGCACTGGGTATGGTGCTGTTGTGTGAGATGGCAGCCTTTGCTGCAACGAAGCATCCGATCATCATCTATGAGCATGATCCGATGGATAACCCCATAGCGGCGAAGGATATCATAGTCAATCCGGATGCTGTGTATGGCTATTCGCCGAATCCTGAGTCGGAAAGACTGGGGCGATTTGCGAATCTGCGTGACTGGACAAATGACGAGGATGTTGCGAAAGCTCGAAAGGAGCGTGCTGAATACCATAAGAAAACCTCTGAACTTTACCGCTTGATCGAGGATATGCTGGGGCAGGGTAAAAATGTCGAGGAGATTGCACGCGCCGTCAGCAAGCGAAGAAATGAGATCCGGCTGGAGACATATGCGGATGATCCCGAAGGTCTGGTAGCTGTGAAAAAGAGCAATCTGGAGACCTATGGAAACGAGGAGGGACCTACACCGGAATACTTGTATGAAATATGCGGATCCTGGCAGGTCGTCCTGGATAATGCGCTTTCCACGAATCCCGGTATGGACGCCTGTCTGGGGTTTTATGACGAATATTATTATACTTACTACTTAACAGATACGGAATTCGGAAACACAGGAGAAGAGAAAGG
>JAFREV010000019.1 GCA_017434685.1 Mogibacterium sp. | reverse complement strand
TCTCCGCAATGGAGGCAGAATTCGGATTCTCACTCCTGACTCGTAAGAGTAACGGAGTTGTGCTGACACGCGAAGGAGAGTCCATTTATCCATTGGTACTCGAATATATCGAGAAAGAATCAGACATATATACAGCCGCGACAGAGCTGTCGGGCATGTACAAGGGAAACGTAATGATTGCGGCTTACTCAAGCATCGCCGCTCATATGCTCCCTATCATAATTAAGGAATTTACGGATCTTCATCCGTCCATAAATATACAGATAGAAGAAACTACCAAGAACAGAATCGAAAAGCTCGTATCGACAGGCAAGGCCGATCTGTCGTTCTCATCCCCTCTCTCTAATCCGTCTTACGTATGGATTCCGTTTGCGGAGGACAGGATGGTGGCAGTGCTGCCAAAAGATCATCCTGATGCATCCCTCGATGCATATCCTATCAGTAACTGCAAGAAAGAAGAACTCATCATGCCGAGCGAGGGAGATGACGCGGACGTAAGAGAGCTTTTCAGAAAACACAGAATCTCGCCCAACATAAGGCTTACGACTCTGGAAAACTACACGGCTATCAACATGGTAGCCAAAGGCCTTGGAATCGGAATTATGAACGAAGGTATCACCAGATACTGGCAGACCGATACGGTCATACTTCCTCTCGATCCACCGAGCAGCATAGAGCTCGGTATATCGCTGCCGTCGCTTGAGACAGCAGCGCCTGCAGTCAAGGAATTTGTCTGCTTCGCGGCTGAGAAGCTCGGCGCAAAGTCGCCGGAGTGCGACGCCTGCAACCGCGTCAAGTAAGATTATATTGTACAAGTGGAGAGTGCACAATAAGAGGGATGGAATTCACCATCCCTCTTTGATTGCCTGCCTCTTGAGCGTGAGTGTCGCTGATGAGTTACCGTAGCGGCACTTCTTAAATTGCTCGCTTTAACAGTTTTTATGTTTTTGGCACGAGTCGGCATACGGACATCCTATGCATTTCGTGCCCTTTTTCTTTTCTTTGTAGATATACCTGACAGCGAAGAACACAATCAGTACTATCGCTATTATCGCTATCCAAGTTGCCGTGTTAAACATTATGCTGCTGCTCCGTGTTTACCGTCATTGCGATGAAGTTGATACTGCTCATCGAAGTGAGCTCTGGTCTTCTTACCTATGAAGTATACAGCAGCCGCCATGCAGAGTACAGCGATTAGTCCCGGAAGGAAGCCTGTGCCCAGGTGGCCTTCTGTGAGCAGTGTTCCGATCTGATATACCAGGAATGCCACTGTGTAGCCTGTTCCGAGCTGAAGACCGATTGCTCCCCAGAGCCATCCCCTGCTCTGCATCTCCGAGTTCATGGCCCCGATGGCCGCGAAG
This sequence comes from Mogibacterium sp., assembly GCA_017434685.1. GTDB lineage: Bacteria > Bacillota > Clostridia > Peptostreptococcales > Anaerovoracaceae > Crickella. The sequence continues at coordinate 4,665 of JAFREV010000019.1, read as the reverse complement.
CACGGAGGTGTGTAGAGATTGAAGAAGAGATATGCAAGTGCTGCTACTGCCGTCATTCCCATAGTAGTAGCGACGGTGTTGGCTCCACCTGTCATCTCAAGCTCTTCAACATCGATAAATGCTGTAAGTCCGTATACTACTGCGAGTGTACCAACTACGTTCTCTTTGGCTATAAATCCCGTGATAGCCGCTGCTGCGAGCTGCCATACGCCGAATCCCAGAGGGATGAGCAGGATGGCGAAAGGGCTTGCGATAGATGCGAGTATGGATGTGTTCTCCGCACCCTCTTCTACCATCTGCAGCTGCCAGTTGTAGGACTGCATAAGCTGTACTACGAGGTTGCATACCAGGATGATGGTTGCAGCCTTGATAATATATGCTCTTGCTCTTTCCATCATGGACTTGAATGCAAATTTGATGCTCGGCATCTTCCATTTAGGAAGCTCCATGATGAAGAATGATTTTCTGTATTTATATCCCGTAACCCACTTGATCAGAAGTGCTCCGAGGAATATAAGTGCAAGTCCGAGGAAATAGCTGATCGTGCTGACCCATCCTGCTCCTGCAAAGAACGCACCTGCAAAGAGTGCAATTACCGGAATCTTGGCTCCGCAAGGGATGAATGTAGCGAGCATGGATGTTGCTCTTCTTTCTCTCTCATCTCTTATGGTGCGGCATGCCATGATGGCAGGAATTCCGCAGCCCGTTCCGATTACTACCGGAATTACGGATTTACCCGAGAGTCCGACTCTTTTGAATATCGGGTCCATTACGGCACTTACTCTTGCCATGTATCCGCAGTCCTCAAGCAGTGCGATCAGGAAGTACATTACCATTACAAGCGGCAGGAATCCGACTACGGCTCCGACTCCGCCTACGATACCGTCTGCGAGTATAGTGCTGATTATGGCCGGGCTGTTTTCAAGCTTGCCTGCTACCCACTCCTGGAACATCTCAATCCAACCTACGAGCCAGTCTGCAATTGCAGGGCCGAGTGCTGCCTGGGATACCCAAAATACGCCCCACATTACGAGGGCAAATATGATAATACCTGCGATAGGATTTGTCAGAACTGCATCTGCCTTATCTGAACCTGTAGTCTCCGAAGAGAGCTGCTCTCTCTTTTCGACCGATGCAACGATTTCATTTACGAATTTGTAGCGCTTTCTGTCCTCAGCATCTACTGCAGCCTTATCGTGCAGGTTGATGTCTGCCTGGATGTAAGGTGCGTCCTGTTTTGAACCTGCAAGAGAAATGGCCTTGCTGATTACATCGCTCAGGCCTTTGCCCTCAGTGGATGTCGTCTCAAATACCGAGCATCCGAGTCTCTCGGACAGTTTTTCTACATCGATCTTGGTTCCTTCTTTTTCATTGATGTCGCTCTTGTTCAGTGCGACTACCACAGGGATGCCCAATTCGAGCAGCTGCGTCGTAAAGAAGAGCGATCTGCTCAGGTTTGTTGCATCTACGATATTGATTATGGCATCCGGATTGGACGTTCTTACGTACTCACTTGTGATGCCTTCCTCCGGTGTAAACGGAGACATTGAATATGCACCCGGAAGGTCTACTGCGATTACTTCTTTTCCTCCCGCATACTCATCTTTAATCTTAAATTCCTTGCTTCCGACTGTTACGCCGCCCCAATTACCGACCTTTTCGCTTCTGCCCGTGAGAGCATTGTACATGGTCGTTTTGCCGCTGTTAGGGTTACCGGCAAATGCGATTCTCATATAACTACCTCCTGTAACTTCTATAATCTGCCATTAGACAATAATGGCTTCTGACAGCAGCGAATCGAGATTATACCTGCCGTCTTTAATAACTACTATGCAGCTGTTCTTCTTCTTGGAAACGAGCGTAATCGGCTCGCCCTCGTAACAGCCCAGCCTAAATAGGAACGAATTCATCTCTTCGTCCTCGGTATTGATTTCCTTAACCACGTAGGTTTTGCCCGTGTCGGCATCAAGAAGTGTCATCATTTCTACCCTCCACATCTGTAACAATTTGTGTTCTCTAATAAAGTAAGACATCTCTAATTTCCGTAGTTAGTTATATCTAATATCCGCCTCATTGTCAAGTAATTCCCACTAAGTCCATAGGTTTTTATTCTGTCACAAAAAAAGAGTATATGTATATCCCGTCAGGGACATTCGCACTCAAGTTTCAGGTTATACATACACTCTTATGAAAAAGGACGGTATAACCCGTCCCTAGTGTTGCTATTTGCTCAATATGTCTACGGCTTTATAGATGTCGTATCTGAACTCTCTTCGTTCTGTCAATGCCTCTTCGAGATCGAATGCCATTATTTCGCCGTTCTTCTCTCCTATGGCTTTGTTTCTCTCTCCGTCCCTTATGAGTTCGACGGCTTTGACGCCGCATTCTGTGGCCAGCATCCTGTCTCTGTATGTTGGCGAGCCGCCTCTTTGGACATACGAGAGAACTACGAGTTTCACCTCTCTGCCGGTTTTATCTGCGATCTGTTTTACCAGGTCTGAGGAGGATACCGGATAGCCCTCAGCTGTGATGATAATGCTGTGGAGTTTGCCTACCTGTACACCTTCGAGTATCTTTTGACAAATGTCATTTATATCTGTTTCAAATTCCGGCACGAGTGAGTACTCGGCTCCTCCGGTAATTCCGGCATAAAGAGCGATATCTCCGCAGTGCCTGCCCATTACTTCGATAACCGTCGTCCTCTCGTGGGCAGAACTCGTGTCTCTTACTCTGGTAATCGCATCCAGGACTGTGTTAAGAGCTGTATCGAAACCTATGGTGCTGTCGGTGTATCCCAGATCGTTATCTATTGTGCCGGGAATACCGATTACATTGATATCGTATTTCTGCGAAAGCATAAGCCCTCCCGTAAGAGAACCGTTGCCGCCGATTATGATCAGGTCGTTGATCTTGAATGTCTCAAGGTTTCTGGCTGCACGCTCGAGTCCTTCAGGTGTCATAAACCTGTCACTTCTGGCTGTGCGCAGAGTCGTACCTCCGCGCTGCATTATATCAGCTACGGAACGCCTGTCGAGTTTTTCGAATTCACCGTCTATGAGTCCTTCAAAGCCTCTATGGATTCCGTAGATTTCCATATCATAATAGATTGCATATCTTGTGGCAGCTCTGAGTGCTGCGTTCATTCCCGGGGAGTCTCCTCCACTGGTCAGAATTCCTATTCTTTTCATTTATTTCTCCTAAGCCTTATTATTAATGCTTTTTCTTTGTCAGACACTTCATAATACCACATATGCTTTGTTTTTTTAAGGCTTGCTCGCAAAAGAGGTGGCGTAGCCACCTCTTTTAATGAGTTTTCTTTGTTGGGGATATTAGTAGTTCTCTGCGTGGAGTTCGAAGTATGCCTGTGGGTGTGCGCATGTAGGGCAAACCTCAGGGGCGTTTGTGTCTACTACGATGTGGCCGCAGTTTCTGCACTCCCATACCTTGACCTCGCTCTTCTTGAATACTTCCTGAGCCTCTACGTTGTGAAGAAGTGCTCTGTATCTTTCCTCGTGATGCTTTTCAATTGCCGCTACCATGCGGAATTTAGCTGCGAGTTCAGGGAAGCCTTCCTCCTCTGCCGTCTTGGCAAATCCGTCATACATATCTGTCCATTCGTAGTTCTCGCCCTCTGCTACAGCTACGAGGTTCTCAGCTGTAGTGCCGATTCCTTCGAGCTCTTTGAACCAGAGTTTAGCGTGTTCTTTTTCGTTGTCTGCTGTTTTGAGGAAGAGTGCCGAGATCTGCTCGAAGCCTTCCTTCTTAGCTTTTGATGCGAAATATGTGTACTTGTTTCTTGCCTGCGATTCGCCTGCAAATGCTTCCATCAAATTCTTTTCTGTCTGTGTTCCTGCATATTTATTAGCCATATTACTTCCTCCTTTATTATTCTAAGTTTTACTTGCAACTGTATTGTACACTTTTAATGTGTTGTCTGCGTGTAACGAAGTCACAAAAAAGCACCTGCATCTGCAAGTGCTGTATACACTAAATCTATCCTTCCTGAATAATCTCGAGCAGGGACTTTCTGCCGAGTTCCTCGAAGAGTACGTTTTGAATCCTTTCAAGTTCGTGATGAACTGCACATGGTTTGTCCTCTTTATTGAGAGGGCAATCCGCTCCGCTTTTGAGGCATTCGTTTATCGCCCCGTTAGGTTCCATGATTTTATACACGTCAAGGATGGAAATCTTGTCTGCTCCGCGTGTCAGATGGTATCCGCCTCTGTTGCCGCGTACGCTTTCAATAAGTCCGCCCTTTTCGAGTTTTCCTGCCACTTTATATGCGATGGCATTGGATATTTGTTCTGCTTTTGCGATTTTGCTGATGCTGGTGACATCATCAGTCGAAAGGTTCCTGATAAGCCTCAGCGCATAGTCGCATTCTCTTGTAATCAACATCAACTTTTCCCTCCGGTTACAGTTAACAATAACACTAAAAATGAGGGCGGTCAAGGTTTTAAGCCCTGCCGCCCTATAGCACTTTTTGTGTCTGTATTACATCATTTCTATAAATGCTGCAATTCTTGTGTTTAGCTGTGCCACGTCCGCTGTCGAGTAATCTGTCTCTACCATGAAGTACGGGATTTTTTTCTCTTCCGTTACGAATTTCTCGATTGATTTATGCTCGACATTGTATGTGTGGCAAGCCTGAAGTGTCATCTCGAG
>JAFREV010000190.1 GCA_017434685.1 Mogibacterium sp. | reverse complement strand
GTTTCAGCGTGCTTCCGGAATTCGTCAATAAGTTTTATGAGCATCAGGGGAGCAAGCAGATAGGATTCAGATTCCAGCAGGGAATGGCCGGAGAACTCATAGAGCAGCTGTTAAACGGAAGCCTGGATTTATTGATTGCGGGAGTCACGGACAAACCGGACATCGCTTCGATAGATTATCTCCCGATATACAGTCAGGAGCTCTTCCTGGCAGTGCCGTCGGACCATCCTCTGGCAGACAGAGCATCCGTGCAGCTCGGCGACCTCGCAGGCGAGAGCTTTATATCCATCAATCACGACACGGTAATCTATCACCAGTTGGAAGATAAATTCAAGAAAGCGGATATAACTCCAAACACGGTTTTCGAGGCGGACGAGTACAGTTCCATTGCGGCATCGGTCGCAACAGGTGCGGGTATTGCCATAATGCCGCGCCTTCCGATACTCGAAACATTCAACATCAAGATGATACCTTTCTCCGATACATCCATGTCGAGGGATGTCTGTATAATCCGAAGCAACAGCAAAGAGATGTCAGAGCCTCTGCGCAGCATTTGGAGCTTTGCGGAACAGCTTCGGGAGGGTACGGAATTCTAAACAGAGATAATTCAGGAACAGTAAAACGCCGGTTTTCGTTATCTTCGAAATCCGGCGTTTTGTATTATCTTTTCTTGCTCTTATTCGTCTTCGTCATCCTCGTCTATCTGACGAATCACATCGATTATTGAATTGTCTCGGTAGAGCGAAAGTGCCACGACTCTGTCTTTAAACTTAATCGGATCAGGCTTTCCTACTATCTTCTCGGCCCTTACCTTCAGCGATTCAATATCGGTCAGAAGTATATCTGCCGCCTCGAGTTTTTCGATGATATCCGGTCTGTTAGGATTGACGGCAATTCCCTGATCTGTTACGACCACGTCAACCGTGATGCCCGGAGTTACTACCGTGTTTACCCTGTCTACTATAGTCGGTATGCGGCCTCTTGTAAGAGGTGCTACGACCACGGACATTTTGGCACCGGCCGCTGTGTCAGGATGGCCTCCTATGGCGCCTCGGATAACTCCGTCAGAACCCGTCAGTACATTTACATTAAAGTCCGTATCGATTTCAAGAGCGGACAGCACCACGAAGTCGAGTGCATTTACAGCGGCGCCCTTGTAGTCGTATCCCGCATAGAAGCATCCGTCTATCTGCGTATGGAATCTGTTATTCTTAAGGGATTCGGCAGCTGTGAGGTCGAAGGACTGAACATCCAGTATCTTCTTGATAAGCCCGGCCTCGTGCATTTCTACGATCTGGCCTGTGATTCCGCCGAGGGCGAAGTGGGCCTTAATGCCCTTCTCCTCCATCTTTTCGCGAAGGAATCTCGCAGTCGCAAGAGCCGCTCCGCCGGAACCCATCTGCATCGCAAATCCGTCATAGAAATATCCGGAATGTTCGATTACATTTGCCGCATTCTTTGCTATCATCAGCTCTTTTGGATTTTTTGTATAGCGCGTAGCTCCGCTCATGATTCCTTCCGGATCTCCGAGTTCCTCTACCTCTACCACATATCTGATGTGTACCGCAGGTAGTGCAAGCGGTGTATTAGGATAAGGAACGATGTGGTCGGTGATTACTATTGCGCAATCCGAAAACTCAGCGTCTACTTTTGCGTAACCGAGCGAGCCGCACATCGTGGCTCCCGACTCATCTCTCGTATATCCGTTTGCATTGCCAAGCACGTCGCATGACGGTGCACCAAGAAATGCCACGTCGATATGTATTTCATCATTCTTAATCGCATCCGCTCTTCCGCCGTGAGACCTGAACACAACAGGAGTATCCATCAGTCCTCTCGAGATGGCTTCTGCGAGTTCGCCTCTCATTCCGCTGGTCTCGATATGCGTGATTACACCATTTTTGATGTGCTCTATAAGCGGTGCGTGGCACGATGCCAGCGAACTTGCGGCCACCGTCAGATCCTTGATGCCCAGCTTGGCGATCTCATCCATTACCATATTGACTACATAGTCACCGTTTCTGAAGTGATGGTGGAACGAGATGGTCATGCCGTCCTTGAGCCCCGACGCTATAATCGCGTCGCGAATGGAAGGCAGCACCTTGCTCGGCATCTCGACCTCGCTCTTAGGCGTGACGGCCTCCGGAGTATATTCGCCGTTGAAATTAATCTTATCGATATTTGGTATCTTCGAAATATCCACTCTACCCATCGTCTATTCCTCCTCGGCCTCTTCCTCGAGTCCCGCCAGTTCAAGCAGGTACTTCGCACGCGTAACTACAGGCTTGTCTATCATCTTACCGTTCAGAGAGGCAACTCCGCTTCCCCTTGCGTTGGCGTCTCTTATAGCCTCCATGATAGCCCTGGCCTTCTCGATGTCCTTATCGCTCGGCTTAAACAGCCTGTGTAGAGGGTCGATCTGTCTCGGATTGATAACGCTCTTGCCGCTGAAGCCCATCTTCTTGATAATCGTAGCCTCGGCAAGGAAACCCTCTTCATTGCTGACATCGGAATAAACCGTATCCAGCGCGTCAATTCCCGCAGCTCTTGCTGCGTTGACTATCATGCCGCGGGCAAACGCGAGCTCCGTTCCGTCCGATCTTGTTGTCTTAAGATCCGTAACGTAGTCCTCCGCACCGAGCGCGATACCGATGAGGCGCTTTGAAGACTTGGCAATCTCAGCTGCATTAAGCACTCCTTCGGCGCCTTCTATAGCCGCCATCATGCCCGTGCTTCCGACAGGTATGCCCGCCTCTTTTTCTATTCTTTCAATCTCTTTTTCGCAGTCGATTACATCCTGTGCAGTCTCCGTTTTCGGAAGACGAATTACATGAGGGCGGGCCCTGACTATAGCCTCGAGGTCCTGCACTCCGAGTCCCGAGGAGAGATCGTTAATTCTTACGACTATTTCTGCCGGGCTGTAATCGAGGGTTGTAAGAGCGCTGTATACGAGGAATCTCGCAGCGTCCTTCTCGGTAATTGCGACGGAGTCTTCGAGGTCGAACATTATACAGTCGGCCCCGTATATTCCGGCGTCTTTGATCATACCCGGATTATTTCCCGGGACGAACATCATGGTTCTTCTTAATCTCATGATCTGACCCTCCATTCATAATCCGTATTATCCGCCGCACGGAATGCCGCGGCTGCCGTCCTGGCTCTTACTGCGCAGTCAAGAGCGCCTTTGTCCACAGCCTCCACATATGCATCCGTCACTCCGATTTCCTCAAGGGTGTCGCGTATGACCTGTATTATTTTCTTTCCGAATTGCTGTTTTACGCTCGAAGTCAGATGCACTTCGATTCCCGGCTGCTCTGCCGGCTCAACTCGGATTTGAATGTCGCTCGATTCGAGCGTCCCTGCCGAAGCAGGCTTTACAATCTTCATAATCAGCCTCCTGATTTCCAAAGAGCTTCAGATTGCACTGCTGAGTTTGTCTGAGACTCCTTGTATTGTGCAATAACCTTACAATTTGCTCTCGAGTCTCTTTCTGATTTCGGCGATGAAGTCCTTTGTCAGAACTGCCTTCGCACTTCCGTCCTCTACGAGTCCTACGAGGTCCTTGGTCATGATGCCGTCGTTAAGCGTATCGATGCAGGCCTCTTCCAGTTTCTCTCCGAATGCCTCGAGATCCTTGAGTCCGTCCATCTCTCCTCTCTTTTTGAGAGCTCCGCTCCAAGCGAAGATAGTGGCCATAGGGTTGGTCGATGTCTCTTCTCCTTCGAGGTATTTATAGTAGTGGCGGGTTACCGTACCGTGTGCCGCCTCATATTCGAAGTTTCCGTCCGGGCTGCAGAGCACTGATGTCATCATGGCGAGCGAACCGAATGCCGTCGAAACCATGTCGCTCATTACGTCTCCGTCGTAGTTCTTAAGAGCCCAGATGAATCCGCCTTCGCTTCTTACAACTCTTGCGATGGCGTCATCGATCAGAGTGTAGAAATACTCGAGTCCGAGTTTCTCAAACGCCTCCTTATAACACTCGTCGTATACCTTCTGGAAGCTGTCGCGGAAATGCATATCGTACTTCTTGGAGATCGTGTCCTTAGCTGAGAACCAGAGGTCCTGCTTTGTCTCGATTGCATACTTGAAGCATGAGTGGGCAAATGAATCAATGGAACTGTCTTTATTGTAGATTCCCTGCAGAATACCCGGGCACTCGAAGTCGTAAATCGTCTCTGAAAATTCTGCTCCGTTTTCGCCCTTGAACGACAGAGTTGCAACTCCCTTTTCAGGTACACGATACTCTGTTCCTCTGTAGAGGTCTCCGTATGCATGACGCGCTACGGTGATAGGTTTTTTCCAGTTCTTTACGACCGGTTTGATTTTGTCGATCGTGATAGGCGCTCTGAAAACAGTACCGTCGAGTATCGCTCTGATGGTTCCGTTCGGGCTCTTCCACATTTCGTGAAGTTTGTACTCGTCCATTCTCTGAGCGTTCGGTGTAATAGTTGCGCACTTTACACCGACACCGTATTTCTTGATAGCCTCTCCGGCATCCTTTGTAATCTGGTCGGAGGTCTCATCCCTTACAGGCAGTCCGAGATCGTAATACTCTGTGTTGAGCTCCACGAAAGGAAGTATGAGTTCGTCCTTGATCTGCTGCCAGAGTATTCTGGTCATTTCATCTCCGTCCATCTCTACGAGCGGTGTAGTCATCTTAATCTTGTCCATGGCTTTGCACTTCTCCGTTTCTTTTTATAAGGATTAAATCCGTGAATTATCTTTTACTGTTATCGACTCAGCATGCAGCTTAGTTTGCAGCAGTGTATTTAAGAAGTCCGCCTGCGAGCAGCATGTCTTTTTGTCTGTCTGCAAGTTCCATCGTCAGCGGAATCTCTGCTGTTCTTCCGTCCGCCCCACTGACCTTGAGGATGAGTCTGTTTTCCTTGAGACCTTCGTGTATGTTCGAGATGGTCAGCTTGTCTCCCTGCTCGAGCTTGTCATAGTCAGCCTCGTTTTCGAAGATGAGCGGAACTATTCCCGCATTTACGAGGTTCGCGGCGTGGATGCGCGCGAAGGACTTGGCGATTACTGCTCTGATGCCAAGTGCGAGTGGAACGAGCGCGGCGTGCTCACGGGATGAGCCCTGTCCGTAGTTCTGTCCGCCGACTATTATGCCTGAGCCCGCCGCCTGAGCGCGTGCAGGGAACTCCGGATCTACCACCTCGAAGCAGTACTGCGTCAGATGAGGAATGTTCGATCTGTACGGCAGTATCTTTGAACCTGCCGGCATGATGTGGTCTGTTGTAATATTATCTCCCGTCTTAAGTATGAGTTCTGCTTCCAGCGTATCTCCGAGAGGTCTTGTCTCAGGGAACGGCTTGATGTTCGGTCCCTTGAGAACTTCTGCCGTCTTTGCAGCCTCTTCGTCGAGAGGTGCGATAAATCCGCTGTCGTTAATTCTGAATTTCTCCGGCACATCATATACCGAGATATCTGCGCCCTCTCCTGCAGTGATGTATCCCGTAAGAGCGGATGCGGCTGCGGTCTCAGGAGATACGAGATAAACCTGTCCGTCTTTTGTTCCGGAGCGGCCGAGGAAGTTTCTGTTAAATGTTCTGAGAGAAACTCCGGCGGAGTTAGGCGAAAATCCCATACCTATGCACGGTCCGCATGCACATTCGAGCACTCTGGCTCCCGCATCGATGAGATCTGTAAGCGCCCCGCACTCTGCGAGCATCGAGAACACCTGCCTCGATCCCGGTGAGATCGAAAGGCTTACGCTGTCATCTATTGTCTTACCCTTCAGCATAGCTGCTACCTTGAGCATGTCCGTCAGGGATGAGTTCGTGCAGGATCCTATGCAGACCTGATCCACCTTGATATCCCCGAGCTCTGCTACCGGCTTTACGTTATCCGGGCTGTGAGGACAAGCTGCAAGTGGTTTAAGCGTCGAAAGATCTACGCTGATTTCCTTATCATAAACTGCGTCTGCATCACTTGAGAGCTCCTTCCAATCTCCCTCGCGGTCCTGTGCCTTAAAGAATGCTTTTGTTATTTCATCGCTCGGGAATATAGAAGTAGTAGCTCCGAGCTCAGCTCCCATATTGGTGATGGTGCAACGCTCCGGTACCGTGAGAGTCTTAACGCCCTTACCTGCATACTCTACAATATATCCGACGCCGCCTTTAACGGTGAGTTGTCTGAGCACCTCGAGGATGACATCCTTGGCGCTGGCACCACCCTGAAGTTTTCCTGTGAGATTAACTCTGATCATGCCCGGCATAGGAATATAATAAGCTCCGCCGCCCATGGCCACTGCAACGTCCATGCCGCCTGCACCTATAGCCAGCATCCCCAGGCCGCCGC
>JAFREV010000189.1 GCA_017434685.1 Mogibacterium sp. | reverse complement strand
GCAGCGGAAGTTCCTTGAGTGCATGCTGGTGCAGGTAACTATCATGTCGCCTACGCCGGAGAGGCCGGCAAATGTCTCAGGGCGAGCGCCCATCTTGACTCCGAGACGTGTCATCTCGGTGATCGCCCTTGTGATCATAGCTGCCCTCGTGTTGTCGCCGAAACCCAGTCCGTCGATTATGCCGGAGCCTACGGCCATTACGTTCTTGATTGAACCGGCAAGCTCCATGCCTTTCATATCTTCATTCAGATAAATCCTGAATCTGTTGGTGGTGAAGAGATCTGCAACTGCGTGTGCGCTCTCCTCGCATCTCGAAGAAACAGATACTACGGTCGGAACTCCGAGGCCGACTTCCTCCGCGTGCGAAGGACCTGAGATGCAGACGTATTTATCCATGTTGAGACCGACTTCCTCGGCAACCTCGGACATTCTCAGAAGTGTTTTCTGCTCAATACCCTTGGCGATGTTCATCATGTATGCATCTTTCTTGATGAAAGGCGCTGCAGCGCTTGCAGCCTTTCTGAATATCTGAGCAGGCAATGAGAATACGACGTAGTCTGCATCCTCGAGTGCTGCTTTGTTATCTGTGTAGAAGTGGTAGTCTCCCTCGAGTTTGACGCCCGGCAAATAGTCGGTGTTCTCCATGGCGGCTTCCATGCGATCGAGGTGAGGCTTATCGATGTCGAAGATGTTTATTCTGTGGCCCTTTGCCGCGACAATAGTCGAAAGCGCCGTTCCGAAACTTCCCGCTCCGATAAATGCAACTGTACTCATAAAAGTCTCCTTCCGAGTTTCCCCTATATGTTTAATCTAAATTGCTTTACAATGTTTTCAGCCCTCTAATTATACAGATTTTGAAGCTAAAGTTAAACCTCGGGGCCGTCTGTGGTAGAATATTCACAAGCGGAGAAATCAGAAGAGAATAAGGGAGACGGAAATGGCAAACAAAAGTGACAACGAAATCAGATTCACGCTGACAGACGACGATTATAAATCGTTCGGAAGATACCGCATACTATTTACAGAGGGCGGAAAGAAAATAGTAATGAGGCAAAGAATTATCTACCTGATATCGGGTATAGTCATCGCGGCGCTCTTTACGATGTTCCACGTAGATCCGAACTTCACCAAACTGGCATACGCCGTAGCTGCCGTAATCGGCATAGGCGGATTCCTCTTCGCACACAAGATTATCCTGAGACAGCAGGAGAAGATAATCGATGCGGATAAGAACAGTGCAGAGAGAGTGCATCCTGTGGAGAACATTATCGTGTTTGGGGACAAACAGTTTGAGACTGCCGCCGGAGAGGACAAGCAGACGTTCAATTACAAGGACATAAAGCAGGTCGATATGACTGAGGATTCCATATATGTATGGATGAGCGATACCATGATAATGCCGCTTCCACTGCACGCCTTCAAAGGTCAGAAACATATGGAGGATACATACAATCTCCTGATCGAGCGCAAGGATGCATAGGGAGACAATCACGAGGACAGTTTACAAGTTTTTGTAGAAATGCACAAAAAACTTTCAAAATATAGTTGACTTAGCACAGATAAGTTGTTATTATGTCACATGAGCTCAAAAGCTCGGACTTTATTCTATGAAAGGAGCACATTCACATGGCTAAGAAAAACATGATGATGGAAATGGGAATGATGGGCATGTGCATGTGCGCGCCAAAATAACATAGGATAAGGTCATAACGAGTAAGCCGACACTATGAAGTTTTTCATGTATACATCGGGGCAGGTCGTTAGGACCTGTCCCGTTTTTATCGGAAGAAAGGAAATAAATGGCGGATAACATAATAAGCTTACAGGGAGTGACGAAAGAGTTCGAGACCAAGGGCGGTAAAGTCGTCGCTCTCCATGACATCAATCTGGATATAAAGAGGGGAGATTCATTTGGGATTATAGGTCTGTCGGGAGCCGGCAAATCGACTCTGGTCAGGACGATAAACCTCCTTGAGCAGCCGACCGAGGGCAAGGTCCTCTTCGACGGCAAGGCTCTGACGGGGCTCGGCAGCAGGGATCTCAATCTCCAGAGGCGCAAAATCTCGATGATATTCCAGCAGTTCAATCTGCTGATGCAGAGGACGGCTATCGGAAACATCTGCTTTCCGCTCGAGATAGCCGGGGTTCCGAAGGCAGAGGCCGTGGCCAAGGCCGAGGAGCTTCTCAGGGTCGTCGACCTCGAGGACAGAGCGCACTCGTACCCGTCGCAGCTCTCCGGCGGACAAAAGCAGAGAGTCGCGATCGCAAGAGCGCTCGCGTCGGATCCCGAAGTGATCCTCTGCGACGAGGCCACATCGGCGCTCGACCCCAAGACGACCCGCTCGATACTGGCCTTACTCAAAAAGATAAACGAAGAGCGCGGCATCACGCTGGTGGTCATAACCCACGAAATGGAGGTCATCAAGCAGCTCTGCAACAAGGTTGCCGTAATCGAGGGCGGAGAGATAGTCGAGAGGGGCAGCGTTCAGGAGATATTCGCAAATCCGAAGACCAAGGCAGCCAGGAGGCTCTTCTTCCCCGACGGAGAGAACAGGGAAAAGAACATAACCAAGACCTCTACCAAGAGGAGAGTCAGGCTGGCCTACGACGAAAACACAGCGCACGAGCCTATAATCGCCAACATGATCATGGAGCTCGGCGCACCGGTCAACTTCCTCTATGCCAACCTCGACGTGCTCGGCGGGGAGCAGATAGGACAGATGGTCATCTGCCTGGCAGACGATAAGGAAACAGCCGAAAAGCAAAAGGAATATCTCGCAAATGCGGGAGTCAAGTTCACCGAGATACCGGAAGACTACGACTTCAGCGAAGAACACGGAGAGGAGGTAAGTGAATAATGGAAACAGGAGAACTTATTAAACTTCTCTCTTCGGAAACGGTGAACACCCTGATAATGACCCTGGTGGGCACGCTCGTTTCCTACATAATAGGGCTTCCGGTGGGAGTGTCTCTCATCACCACGAGCCCGAACGGCATCAGGCCCATGCCGATCTACAACAAGATAATGGGATTCATAGTAAACGTGATAAGATCCATGCCGTTCCTGATCCTGATGATAGCCTTCATGCCGTACATCAGAAAGATAATCGGAACAGGCATAGGAACCGCAGCTACAACGGCAGCCCTGATACTCGCGGCCTGGCCGTTTGTAGCCAGGATGGTCGAGCAGTCGCTGCTGGAGGTAGACCCTGGGGTCATCGAGGCAGCCCAGTCCATGGGCGCGAG
>JAFREV010000018.1 GCA_017434685.1 Mogibacterium sp. | reverse complement strand
CGTCTCTCGGGATCTTCTGTATCTTGCGGCCCTCTGTCAGCATGTAACCGACCTTTATAGGCTTCGTCAGCTCGTCCCTGATGCGGGCGATTATGACGTTCTGTATCTTCGTATTCTTACGGATAGCCTCGATCTTGTGGTAGAACTGGTCGAGCGTCACCACCATCACCGAGCCCGACATATTGAGATAATTCTCTATCTCCTTTTCTGCAGAAAGCGGATGTATCATATTGGCAACGGCGCCCACGAGGTTTACCGCATAAAGCATGTATATAGCCTGCGGGCAATTCGGCATAGCGATAGTGACCCTGTCATCTTCTCTGATACCGAGTACACGAAGCGACTTCGCGCAGAGATTGATCTGCTCAATCATATGTTTGTATGTTATGTGTTTGCCCATGAAGTCGAGAGCCGTCGCGAGCGGCTGCTTCTTGGCAATCTCAGCGACTTTCTCATACATCGAGCCGTTGAAGTATTCCAGTGTTTTCGGCAGGTCGCCTCTGCTCTTAAACCAAGGAGTCTTTACCTGCTCCGGAATCGGAAAAACAATCATTCCGTTGTCGTTAATTTCACTCTTAAAGGACATCTGTCAATCTTCCTTTCTTAATCGAAACCTGAAGCTTCGTTCTAAAACTGTTGATATTCTAACACTATTACCCTGCCTATTCCACCGGATTATAACCTATATATGCATTCATTTTTATAGAACAAAGTCAACAAAAGTAGTATAATCACCTGAAATGCTCGAACTGAAAAACATCACAAAGGAATATGTGACGGGAGCGGAGACAGTCAAAGCCTTAAAAGGCGTCAGTCTCGCTTTCAGGCCGAGTGAATTCGTGGCAATTCTCGGTCCGTCCGGCTGCGGCAAGACCACCATGCTCAATATCATGGGCGGTCTCGACCAATACACTTCCGGAGATCTCGTCATAGGCGGCGTCAGTACGAAAAAGTACCGTGACGCCGATTGGGATGCTTACAGAAACGACACCATAGGTTTCGTGTTCCAGAGCTACAACCTCATATCGCATCAAAGCGTTCTGGCAAATGTCGAGCTCGCGCTGACCCTCTCGGGCGTAAGCAAGGCCGAGAGGCGCAGGCGTGCGGTAGCGGCCCTGGAGCAGGTAGGCCTGGGAGATCAGATAAACAAGAAGCCTGCGGAGATGTCCGGAGGACAGGTTCAGCGCGTAGCAATAGCCCGCGCCCTCATAAACGACCCGGATATCATATTGGCGGATGAGCCGACTGGTGCTTTGGATACAGAGACGAGCACGCAGGTCATGGATATATTGAAAGATATATCCACCAGAAAGCTCGTTATTATGGTTACGCACAATCCTGAGCTCGCAAGCCAATATGCGACGAGAGTCATCAGGCTGACAGACGGAAAGATAACAAGTGACAGCAATCCGTTTATGCCGGCCGCGGCGGCAGCAACAGCTTCCATACCTGCGCTTTCAAACGCGGCTGCTGCAGGTGCGTCGCCTGCGGCGTCGGTCGCGAGGGAGCTCGCAGGCCATAGCACGCCACAGCCATCAGCAAGCAGCACAGCTAAATCAACAGACAATAACGAGCTGTCAGCAGCCGTAAGCCGGCGTGCCCGCGGCCGCAAGAACAAATCCATGTCCATGCTGACCGCCCTGCAGCTTTCGATGAACAATCTCATGACCAAGAAAGCCCGGACCTTCCTGACCGCTTTTGCCGGCAGTATAGGCATCATCGGGATTGCCCTCATACTTTCAGTATCAAACGGATTCCAAAAATATATAGACAAACTTGAGGAGGACACGCTCTCGTCCTACCCTCTTACCATACAGACAGAAACCGCGGATATGACCTCCATGATCTCGGCCTTTGCCGCTAACGCTCAGGACACCGAAGGCGAATCTTCGGGAGACAATATCCACGAGCAGCAGATAATGACCGACCTCCTCGCAAGCGTCGGTACCAACGACCTCGCCGCGTTCAAAAAACGAATCGAGTCCAACATTGGCACAGTTGGCAAGTATTTCAACGCCTACGACTTCACCTATGGGCTTTCGGTCAATATCTATTCGACAGATATGAAGTACGGACCTCTTCGCGTGAGCCCGGGCTCCATCATGCAGTCATATATGAGCGGATTCCAGCAATCCAACTTCTCAATGATGAACACAGATGTGTTCTTCCGCATGATGGATAACGAGGAACTCCTTAAGACACAATACAAAGTTCTGGCCGGCAGATGGCCTGAGAAATATGACGAACTTCTCCTCGTGCTCGACAGCGAGGACCAGCTCAACGATTATATCGTCTACACTATCGGGTTACGCGACCCGCAGGAATTGAAAGACATGATTAATGATGTCATGAACGGAGAAGAAGTCGAGAACACCAACAAAAGGCTTGAGTGGACATACGACGACTTCCTGGGCAAGGAATTTGCCCTCGTCCATGCCTGCGACACATACAGGCGCAACTCCGATTATGATGTCTGGGAGGATATGACGGACGATGATGAGTACATGGAGGATCTCATCAAAAAATCCGAGAAACTTAAAATCACAGGAATAGTTTGTGCAAAGGAGCAGTCCGGGGCAAACGCCATGGACTCCGGCATCGGATACCTTCCGACGCTCACCAACCACATGATTGAGTACGCCAAGGAATCCGAGATCGTCAAGATTCAACGTGCGCATGACAAGATCGACGTTTTCTCCGGCAAGACCTTTGAGGAGATACGCAACAAAGAGAGCGAAGGACTCGGCTTTGATGACATGATCAGCATCGATGAAGCCAAACTCAAAAGTGCTCTCGGCGGTGACGTCGATCCGAATGCCGTAAAAAAACAGATTGAGGAAATCGCAAAGGACGAGATAGAAGCGCTTTCAGAAAAAGACTCAGCTGAGAAGATTACGGCAGATATTACGGATGCCTTTACGAAACACAGCGAAGGTATGATAGACAATCTCAAAAAGCAGTCCAAAAAGAACCCCGACAAATTCAAAATAGATAAGAAGAGCGTATCCAAGGCACTGGCTGCAAATCTTGATGACGGCAAATATGCAGACTTGGTAAACGGACTTCTGAAGGGCTACGCGGTGGTACTCGAAAAATCCGGTCCCGAAATCCAAGAACAGACAAATCCTGTAAACATTATCATGACAGCATTTAAAGAAGCCGGCATGGATATTACAAAGAAGCAGGCTGAGGAATTGCTGGCTTTGTCCGGTGATAAAGAGGCCCTCACTCAGGCCATTTTGGCACAGATGGCTCAGCCTAATCCTGCCATAGCCGGCATGCTTGCCGAGCAAATATCCGAGCTTGCGGCAAATGCAGATGAGGCTCTTTGGATAGGTCTGGAACAGACTATAGAACCTTACATAGAGAGCGATAAAACACAGAAAGAAATTACTAAAATTGCAAAGGCCCTTGAAATGCTTGAGACAAGTAAGGTTGTCTCACCGGCTCTAATGGATACAGCAAATGCTGTTGCCGGTCAGTTCCACGTGGACCCTTCCGGCATAGCCGATGCCTTCACTATGAAGATGGATGAGGATGAGATTACAAGGCTAATCACCGCATATGTGTCCGGCGGAGAAGAGAGCAGTTACGACAGAAACCTTAGGAAGCTCGGCTATGCGGATATAGACAATCCGTACTCCATGATGTTCTACCTCAAGGATTTCGAGTCCAAAGAGGCATTCCTGAAATTCATAGATGACTACAATAAAGAAATGCAGGATAACGGTGACTACGATATGGTCATCAGCTACACGGACATAACCGGCGTGTTGATTAAATCGGTCAAGACCATCACCAATGCAGTCAGTTATGTGCTGATAGCATTCGTAGCTATCTCGCTCATAGTATCCTCCATCATGATTGGAGTTATTACGTACATATCTGTGCTCGAGAGGACCAAGGAAATCGGAATACTCCGTGCCATAGGTGCATCAAAGAAAGACATCGCCCGCATATTCAATGCGGAGACCATAATAGTCGGACTCTGTGCCGGCGTGATAGGTATAGTTGCGAGCCTCGTGCTCCTAATACCAATCAACAAGATACTTATCGGACTTACAAACATCGCGGCTCTCAAGGCCGTGCTGCCGCCGCTCGGCGGAGCGGCGCTGATAGTCATCAGCATATTCCTGACGTTCATCGCAGGACTCATACCGTCAGGAATGGCAGCACGAAAGGATCCGGTGGTCGCCCTGCGCACGGAGTAACTGCCGCCTGTCATTTTACGCAGGACACAAATCTTAAACGAACATAAAAAGAAGCGGTAGCATCTGCCACCGCTTCTTTTTTGTCTTAGGTATTTTATGGAAAATTGTTATATGGAGGTTACGGAGAACTCCTTCTCCGTGTCTATATACTATACCTCAATTATGTAGATTAAGTGATGATTTTGAGAACATCACTTGTGATTATTATTCGCAGTGCTATCACAATCAGAATAACTCCGCCGAGTATAGGCGCCTTCCACGCAAGCGATCCGCCGGCCTTTTTACCTATCAGGCAGGCAACCGCACATATCCCGAAAGTAACAACCCCTATAATCAGAGCAGATAAAAGAGCCTCTGTCGCCCCGTATGTTGATGTCGTAAATCCTACAGAAAGCGCATCAAGTGAAGTTGCAATCCCCTGCATCATCAGCGTACCGAAGCCGAGTTCCGGCGAGGCCGTTTCAATTTCACCGCCGCGTTCCGCAATTCCGCCTTTTATCATCTTCGATCCGATATATCCGAGCAGAAGCACGGCAATCCACGGCACCAGCTTCGCAAACCATGCGAGCTTCTCCGCTGCAAGATGCACGAAAACCCAGCCTATCATCGGCATTGCAAACTGAAACAGCGCAAATGTGCCGGCGATAAGCAACACTTTGCCGATATTCATTTTGTTGTCCGCAAGACCGTTTGCCAGCGACACGCTGAATGCGTCCATCGCAAGTCCTACACCGAGCAACACACTCGTCATTATAAGATCCGTCATTGTGTTTCTGCCTCACCAGCACGCCGTCTTATTATCTCCACCGGGCTCTCTCTTCTGACGCTGTAGTATTCGCTGTCTATCAACCCCTCATCTATGTTGTCTTTGTACGGGTTGCCCTCTCCGTCCCAACTGAGAGGATGCATCCCCTCTTCGGAGTATCTTGTTATTACAATCTTGTCCGGCAATATCTCGCATAGCGTTCCGGTAAGAGTATCATCCGCTGCCGCGTACTGATCTGCCGTACCATTCGAAACTTCAGCACCGCCGCAATTCATATAGTAGCCCGTATAACCCGCATTCATATATGTAAACTTAAGCGTTTCCACCGTGAAATCATCCGTGTTGACCGTGTTGTCTCCGGCGTCCGGAATGAGAATTGTGTCCCCCGCTTCCTTGAACGCACTGCTTCCGCCCATATAGCAGTCCCATCCTTTTGAATGGTTGTGTCCGTGCACATATATTATATCCAGCGAGTCTGCAGCATCGTTCACAACATCAAATATGTATTTTGCATACATATTATCTCCGGTATCATGTCTTGACGAAGTCCTCGCCGTAAAGTGAAGAGGAACATGACCGGCTATGAAAACCGGCCTCGTCTCACCGACTTCAATCAACTCATCAAAGCAATTCTCCATCTCTTCCGACGCACTGATAACTCTATCTCTGAACTCGGTATCCCTTCCCTGTTTCCAAGGAAAATCATATTCTGTATTAAGAACGTATACGAGGTAATTGTCGTATTCGTGAAGTCCTGATTCCGTTATCGCGTCTGTCAACTTATCGTGGTTGCCCTGTTCAAATACCATCGAGTCCTGATTCACTCCGCCGCACTCTGACGCCACTATCTCACGAATCTCATTTATGGCATCGTCGGGGCTTATCTGATAATCATGGAATTTGGCATCGTTGCTGTAATCCCCACAGTAAATCACGTTGGTGATTTCCTTACCATCAGTAGTGACAGCTCCGAGTATTCCTCGCAAAGTGTCTGACGGCGCATTCCAGCCTTCCATACTCTGATAATCCGAAGCGAAAAACAGCACATCCGACGGCTCAGCTTCCTTTACCTCACCTGCTTCCTCTGTGGCTTCTTCGGCTGCCTGCTCTGTCGTGTTTTCCTCCGGCTGCGCTATCCTGTCCTTTATTTCGGCAAAGTAAAAAATGCCTGCCGCTATCAGCAAGGCAGCAATCAACGCTGCAAGTATTATTTTTATCTTGTTACTTTTACTCATTGCGGACTCTCAGTTGTATTTCGTCTGTCCTTACGATTAGCTTTCTGTTCTGTACTGTTTTTCAAGCGATATGGCAAGTGCAGTGTCGTCAGTAAAGTAATTATCCACGCCCATTTCTATGGCCTCTCGTATTGCCGATTCGCTGTTGATAGTCCAGGTGCTGAATTGCTTCCCTTTGTCGTGTACAGCTTCGCAGTTGCTCTTCGTCATAAGACCTGAGTTATATCTGACGGAAATGATATCCACATAATCCTTTTCGAGGCAGCTTTCAACATCACCTTGCGACTTGCATATGGCGAGTTTCCGCATATCAGGATATTTGTCTTCAAGTTCCCCCAGAGCTTCCGTATAGTATGATTGGACAATTATATTATCTCGGTAATCGTACTCATCGACTATCTGCTCAAAGGCTTCCCTCATGGCAGCATCCGCGCTCTTCAATTCAATCACATAGTTGATATCTTTACCGAATTTATCAAAAACCTCGCTAAGCCTGAGAACCTTAGAACCCGCTTTTGTTTGCAGCTTATCTATCTCATCTGCGCTCATGGATGAATAGTTCACATTTCTCCCCGTCATAAATGCAGCGTTCAGGTCATGCGACACAAAAAGGACGCCGTCTGAGGAAATCACGAGGTCCTGCTCGATGTAGTTCGATCCCGCCTCTATTGCTTCATCGTACGCCTTAAATGAATGCTCGTAACTGCCTCCGACACCCCTGTGCGAAAAGACATGCTCGGCAAGCAGCAAATCCAAACCCTCGGATATATCTGTCGCATCGACGAGTTCATTGCCGCCCTTTCCCATAATCTTCGCAACATTTTTTGCAGCGTTTTTTTCTTCAGTTTTCTGCTTCCCGTATCCGAAAACAAGCCATGCGGCCATAGCCGCAATCAGCAGCAGCATTATCAGTATTGAAATCAGTATCTTACTTCTCAATTTTTCGATGTGAATCCTTCGTTAAAAAAGCGCTGCCGACTTGAGTATGAACAGCCAGATAGGAATGGTGAAACACGAAAGAGCCGTTGTAATGACAACGAGTTCTCCGGCGAGTCTGCCGTTTCCGCCCATGGAGCTCGCCATGGCGTATGATGCAAGAGCAACCGGTGTCGACACCATCAGCGTTAGGGCAATCAGTTAAGCACCCGTGAAGCCGAGTACAACAGCCCCTGCTATTCCGAGTGCCGGGAATACGATAAGTTTGCCCGCTGTACAGATGACAATCTTGCTCCGGTCACTCTTGAATGCGTTGAAGTTAAGGCCGGCACCGAGAAGTATGAGAGCTATCGGCGATGTGCAATCTGACAGCGTGGTGACCGTACCGTGAATTACTTCCGGGAGTCTGATGCCGAGCAGAATGACTATCACTGCCGCTATGCCGCCCTCCATAATAGGGTTGGTCAGAATATGCAGCAGCATTTGCTTGAAATTGGCTTTTCCGCCGCGAAATTTCTCGAATATGATAACTGCGGATGCGTTATAGATAGGAACTACAAATAACAGAACGACCGCAACCGGTGCGACGTTTCCCTTGCCGAAGAGATTGATCGCTATAGGAAGTCCCATCAATACATAGTTGCTTCGATACAGCGCCTGAATCATTGCTCCGCGATGATAATTGTCCGGCTCAATCCTGCAGACAAACCACCAGGACAGCACGAGCTGCAACAGAGTGAATCCGATCGCATATATCACGAGCATCGCATCGAGGTGCTCAGTGATGTTTTTGTCGTAAAGATTATCGAACATCATAAAAGGGTAGAGCGCGACAAAGATAACGTGGGTGAACTTCTTTACACTTCTGTCCCCCAGCACCTTGGCCGCTCTGAGTACGATTCCGATAATCAGATATATGGCCGTTGGAATTACGGCATTTACGCAAATCAGAAAATTCTGTAACATACTTTATTTCTATCTCAGCGCTTCCTCGGTCTTCTTCATACTTCCGTCCCAGGCACCCAGGGCTTTGCTAAGATGAACTATGAAGTCCTGCACATTGGTCACTATACCTTTCGCACTGAGGCTTCCTCTGTCGGCAAGCTTGTTTATCGTGAATTCCGAAATGTCCACGCAGTAAAAGTGAACCGGTCTTATCGTTCCGTCCGCCTCCACACGGTATGACGGAGTCATATTACCCACTGCAATTGAGTGCAGCATTGTAGCCATGCAAATTACGGTCGTTGCAGTCCTGACCTCATTTCTCATTGCATCCTGAGCCTTGTACACATCGCTGTAAACTTCAGGAAGAGGACCGTCATCACGGATTGAGCCTCCGAGCACATACGGAATACCCTTCTTTTCACATGTGTACATAATACCGTCCGAAACGCCTTCTTCGGAAATGAATTTCGAAATGCTGCCGTGGTATCTTACCCTGTTTATGGTCTGCAGGTGATTGTAATGACCGTTTGGCATGCTCTCCTGAGTGTATATATTCTGTCCGAGGGCGGTTCTGAGATAGGCACCCTCAAGGTCGTGGGTTGCAAGTGCGTTACCTGCAAGAAGCGCATGCACATATCCCTTGTCGATTATGCCCGAAAACGCCTTCCTCGCATCATGGTCAAACGAAAATGCCGGCCCCATCACCCATACGATTTTTCCGTGGTCCTTCTCATATTTCAAAATCTCATAGAGCTCATCGTAGTCAACCGAAAAAGCAGTCTCTCTGGATCTCGATGTGCGGAACGCAAAAGTGTCCTTTTCCTCCGGCTTGCCATCCGCAAAGCCGTAAGGATAAACATATATGCCCTCCTCGCAGTCCTCAGTCCTGCCTACACCAACGAGGTCTCCTTTCTTCAGCCTTCTGAACTCAACGACCTCAATACGGTCGTCTGCAAGAACAGGAACGCAGTCCATACGGCTCTCCTCTGCAAGCAGCCATTTGCCCTCTACTTTGAAGTATTCGGGGAATATGCTCATCGCATGGAAGTTCTCCGGCGCCACTCCGTCTTTCGGTGCAGGTTCGAAACTTGCATTCGGGACATTTGTAAACTCATCTTTTGAAAAATCCGGTTCGGTATAGATGTATTCTTTCATATTGAATTCCTTTTATATATACGTATTGAAATCACGGTCATAATTTTACGATATTAAATAACATTCGTAAAGGAATTCAGAGCATTATGCTATACTTTAATCAGTTTTCGGAAGCGAGTTAAACCTTATGGAAGTAACACTAGAGCAAATGCTGGCAGCCCGTGACAGACGGGCCGAAATACAGAGCCGGCTCCTGGCAATTGCCAATGCCGATAGCTGTCTGGCATGTCTGACCCTGAATATAGCGGGTGATGCCAAAAGGACAGCCATGACACGCATGCTTTTCGACAGAGGCCTCTCGGAGTTTAATGCCTGTGGGTTTAAGGTGCTTGATTATACTGAGATAGATGAGCCCACCGGCAGCGAAGCATTCTGGCTTTTAAAGGAAAAGGCCGAAGACGTTAAAAGCAAACTCGAAAATATTGAAGAGGACCCGGACATAGCAGCATCCCGCTTATTCGATTTTGATGTGCTCGTTCCGAACAGATCAGGCGGAAATGACAATGGCGTGCATTCGCCTGTCAAACTCTCCCGAAAAGCGGGAAGAAGATGTCTGTTGTGCGAAAGGCCCGCAGCCGAGTGTTCAAGAAACAGAACCCACGGGTTGGATGCAGTCAAGAAAGAAACCGAGAATCTGCTCAAAGAGTTCTGCTCGGATACCCTGGCACAGGCGGCATACGATGCCCTGATAGCGGAACTGGAAACAACTCCAAAGCCCGGG
>JAFREV010000188.1 GCA_017434685.1 Mogibacterium sp. | reverse complement strand
GAGAAGCGCGACAGTCGCACCCGTAAGCGCCTCCATCTCGACTCCCGTCTTGCCGTCACATATCGCAGTGCATCGCGACGTAATCGTGCAGGCCTCTTCATTAACATCAAACTCCACCTTGGCATTAGTGAGAGCTATCGGATGACACATCGGAATGAGATCGGCGGTCCTCTTTGTTCCCATAATGCCGGCAACTTGGGCAACTGTAAAAACATCACCCTTCTTAATCTTTTTCCCGAGCACGGCATCCATGGCATCGCGGCAGAGAGAGATACTTCCCTCTGCAACTGCAGTTCTGTGTGTTACGTCTTTACCCGACACATCCACCATATATGCATTTCCCTTTTTGTCAAAGTGTGTAAATTCGCTCATTTTATACCTCTATTTGAGACCCAACTCAGTTTGAACCGAATCGCTGTCTTGTCTTCTCAGAACCTCTTTATCTATCATACCCATACCGGCAGCTACATCGATAAGGGTAAGCTGTAGTGTCAGCATGCTGAATGCAGTAATGAAGAAGTCGGCAATCGTGTCGACAGCAAGCGTAACTGCAAGCGCTGCTTCCGGTATTCCCATCTGTGCATAGAGAACTGAATATGCAACCGCAGCCCCTCCCGGTATAGGCGGGAGTGATATAGCGATGACAGCGCTGATAAAAACTGCAACTACGAGCCATCCTATCGAGCAGTTTACATCGTATTCATTCGCAAAGTATATGACCAGCATCAAATTAAAGATTCCGGATATAGGTTTATGGATAACCATACCTAGCGGTATTCCGAAACTTACCAACGATTTGTCAATTCCGTATTGTTTCTCACATGTAGCCACATTCGTTCCAAATGATGCAGCAGATGATGCCGTTGTGAGCGCCAACAAAAATGTAGGCATAATCTTTCGCACGAGTACGGAAATATTTACCTTGTGCTTTACCGACGTGTATAAGATGAAGACCGCAGCTGTGATGAGAAGCATGGCCGCGAATGCAAGCATCAGCTTCCATATGCCGGCGATAACGGCAGCTTCTCCGGACCACATTATATTTATGATGACGAGGAATATTACGTATGGTACAAGCCTGCTTATGATTCCCATCAGGAACTGCACCAGTACGTTCACCTGCTCTATCGCAGTGGCTATCGAACTGGTCTGCCGTCCAAGATACAAAAGTGCGATTCCGATTACTATCGCCAGAAAGATTATCTGAAGAGTATTGCCGCTGATAAAAGGCTCAAATATATTAGGCGGGAATACCCCGAGTATCATTTCAACCAACGACGAGAACTGTCCGCCCTGCTCAGATGAAGCAGAAAGCTCTGGACCGATTACAGGAAAGAACGCCAATGCAGCCGCCGTGCACACAAACACCGTCCCTGCATATCTCAGCATCATTCTCTTGCCGATCTGCCCGAGAGTTGCCGCATCACCTATGCCGTAGACTCCCCATGCAACAGACAGGAAAATCATAGGTCCTGCCACGCAGCCGAGTAAGGTAAAGAACGTGCTGTAAACAGGTGTAATTACAGCTTCCATCAGCACATCTCTTACGCCCTGCGACATCAGCATCCCGAGAGTTCCGCATACAACGGCCAAAGCAATCACCGTCAGAAGGGTTGCGATCTGTCCCCTCTGCTTCTTTTTGACTCTGTACCTTATCCTGCTCTGCCCGTTTTTGCAGCTGTACTCAGGGCTGATCTGAAGGCTGACAAGTATGCTGTCGCAGTATGAGCCGAATTCCTCGTTCTTATTCAGATAAGGATTGCCGGCATTGCCGTCTATGCTTATGCTGAAAAAAGGAGCCATCAAATGAGTGCCCGCCGTGAGCACCACTTCCCTGCCCTCGAGGCCCTGACTCATCCAGTACAGCAGGCATTCCTCTGCAGACAACCTGTATTTGAGTATATCTTTTGAATCCGCGCCTGCTTCTTTACAGAATTCGTTGACTGCATCGGATATCTCATCGCAACTTCTGACGTTTAATTCAAATGTTTTGTTGATCGTTTTAATCTTTTTCAATCGCAACACCCTGTTTGTTAGAAAAGACCTAGTTGCTTGGATGTGGCATGTAATTATAGAGATTCATAGCCAATGAGCTTATAGGCATCGTCTGAAGCCATAGTTTGCCCGGGCCTGTTACCACTGTGTTGAAGAGTCCCTCTCCACCGAGAAGTACGTTGGTAACGCCCTTGACTGTCTGAATCTCCATCTGGCATGTAGCTTCCATAGCTGCAACACATCCACTGTCGATTATGAGCTTTTCTCCTGCGGCGAGCGTTCTCTCCTCAACAGCTCCGTCGATTTCGAGCCACGCATATCCCGCACCGGAATACTTCTGCATTATGAAGCCTTCGCCGCCAAACAGACCTGCTGAGAGTTTCTTTTGAAGGAAAATATCCATTTCGACACCCGTTGTAGCAGCGAGGAACGATGCCTTCTGCGCAATGATTGGTGTTTCTCCGATATTGAACATCTTAATGTCTCCCGGGCATTGCTTAGCAAGTGTGAGTTCTCCTGCCTGCTCTGCTTTGTAATGATTGAGGGCAAGGGATTCGCCTGCTATGGCTTTTTTGAACATCCCGCCGAGCCCGCCTGTCTTGGTCTCCATCTGGATGCCGGGTGTCATCCACGCCATTGCTCCGCTCTGACACTTGATTTCCTCTCCTGCATCCATGTGGAATGTTAGGATGGTAAACGGTTGATTCTTGATTTCGAATTTCATTACAACTCCTTTCACTTTCAGAAGGGTCATACCCCTTTCCATTTTTTCTTATAATCCGATGGTTTATGGTCCCAGCGCTGCAATTCTATGATGTATACAATGAATGCGAATATTGCCAGCACTATTCCGACAGGATATGAGGCTCTTTGTGATAAACCAAATCCCTCATCTGCCATCATTATATATGTTATTGAAACAGCTGTCATAAATGTCGCCGGAACTGCTGTAATAAGTGAGCCCCATTTATAATACCCTTTATGAATCAAATATGAACTCGATACCCAAAGCGCTATCATCGCCAGCGTTTGATTGCTCCATGAGAAATATCTCCACAGCACATTGAAATCAATCTGTGTGAGAACAGCCGCCAAACCGAGCATAGGGATAGTGAGTATCAATCTGTTTTTAATCTTTCTCTGCTCGAGTCCCGCCCACTCGCCCAATATAAGTCTCGCGCTCCTGAAAGCCGTATCGCCTGAGGTAATTGGGCATACAACAACTCCTATGACCGCAAGCACGCCGCCTACGCTTCCGAGCAGTTCATGGCTTATCTCATACACTGCTCCCGACTGTCCAAGCTCGTTCAGAGCGTTATTGAGCATCTCTGTACTGCCGTAAAAAGCAGCTCCGGCAGCGGCCCATACAAGCGCGATAACAGACTCTATAATCATCGCTCCGTAAAACACCGGTCTTCCGGCATGTTCGTTTGTGATGCATTTAGCCATCATAGGTGATTGCGTAGCATGAAAACCTGAGATCGCGCCACATGCCACCGTCACAAACATAAACGGCCAAATCGGCAGATTGTCCGGATGAAAATCCTTGAATGTCAGTTCCGGAACCGTATAGTCCGGAATCAGGAGTATTCCGCCGGCTATACCTACAGCCATAACAATCAGTATAACACCGAAAATCGGGTACAGTCTTCCTATGATCTTATCTATAGGCAGCAAAGTAGCAAGCACATAATAAATCAGAATCAAAACGATCCAGAAATTATCCGTCAATGCCTCAGGCGTAAGTCTGGATATGAGTGCCGCAGGGCTGGTTACGAAAACGGTTCCCGTCAGTATGAGCAGCACTATCGAGAACACCCTCATAATTAACAGTACTACATCGCCCATATATATTCCCGAAAGCTGAGCGATGGACTGCCCGTCATGTCTTTCGGATATCATTCCGCTCATATAGTCATGGACGGCTCCTCCGAGTATGGATCCGAATACTATCCACAGAAAAACGACAGGACCGAAGCAGGCACCCATAAGAGCTCCAAATATCGGGCCGGTGCCCGCAATATTCAAAAGCTGTATGAGAACCGATTTCCTTGTTTTTATAGGAACACAATCCACTCCGTCGTTGATTGTGTAGGCCGGAGTCTCTCTGTCATCAGGTCGAAATACCCTTTCGATCAATCGACCGTAAACCAAATACACTATTATTAATACTGATATTGATATAACGAATGAATACATCTTACATATTCTATTACTTTAACGGTTACAGAAAAGCACAATTCTGACCGAACTATTGGCCTCCAATCCCCTATTTCAAAAATAAAACCGCAGCCTCTTTTAGTTTGAGCTGGTCCGGCATGCCCTTTTCCTCGATTATCTTTTGCTCATCTCCCTGGACAAACCAGCAAATCAATTCGGACGAAGCCTCTTTCGGCCTTATGTAGTAGTTCTTTTCGAACGGCAAATCATCCACTCTGGCCAGATCAAAGTCTATGCAATTGTCCTGCCTCTCCCCCCAAACAGGTTCGAAGTAATGCGCTCTGTAGCCTACGCTCTTCGTCCCCTCGGGAATCTTCTGTTTTAAAGTCAAAGTCACTCCCCAGTCAGTAATCTCGAGAGTGTGCTCATCCTTCACTTTTACATCAGCGAAGTTCTTGCACCCGGTAAGCCTTGCGACCTCCTCTGTGCCCGGATTCTTGAATACTTCTTTCGTATCACCACTCCTGAGTATTTTTCCGTCAGATAAAACGAATATTTCTTCACTGAATCTGTACAGTTCGTCTCTTGAGTGAGAGACCATAAGTACCTGCCCCGGATAGTCCTCGAGCATCTCCATCATCTCTACCTGCATGCGGTCTCTCAGATGTCCGTCGAGCGCGGAAAATGGTTCATCAAGGAGTATCAAATCCGGCTCGGTCACCATGATGCGTGCAAGAGCAACCCTCTGTTGCTGGCCACCGGAGAGTTCTCCCGGCAGCCTTTCGGCATGCTCCGCCATGCCGAATCTTGCAAGCATCTCAAGAGCCCGAGCCCTGTTATCTTCTTTGCTTCCCTTGAGCCCCGCCGTTACATTTCCGAGCACGCTCATAGTCGGAAAGAGGGCGTAATTCTGAAACATATATCCTACACGCCTCTGCTGTGGTTTAAGATTTACCTTTCTATCGGAATCAAGAAGAGTTCTGCCGTCAGTTTCTATTCTGCCGCTCACTCCGTCTTCAATGCCTGCGATGCTCCGAAGCGTCATGCTTTTTCCCGAACCCGACGCGCCGAGTATGCCTATACGCCCCGCATCGGATTCAATCAGCACATCCAATTCAAATCCCTCTATTCTCTTGTGGATATCCGCATATAGTCT
>JAFREV010000187.1 GCA_017434685.1 Mogibacterium sp. | reverse complement strand
GGCATCCGTGTTCATCGTAGTTCTCCTTATACTCGCATCAAGCTTATGCATGTACAGCGTTGAACACGAGGCCCAGCCTGATGTTTTCAAGAATGCATTCTCGGCCATCTGGTGGGCGACATCAACACTGCTGACCGTAGGTTACGGTGACATATATCCTATTACGGTGCTCGGGCAGATACTCGGAATAGTCATAACCTTCCTCGGTGTAGGCCTGGTCGCGATTCCAACGGGTATTATTTCCGCAGGATTCATAGAGGAGTACCAAAAAGCAACGAGGCTTGCCGACATCGAACAGGAACAGGATGTCAGATTCATCGAGGCTTCAATAGATGAAGGAGATGCATGGGCAGGCAAGACCATAAGCGAGATTGCCATGCCGAGCGGCTCGATCATCGCACTTGTTCTCAGGGGCAGGGATACGATAGTTCCGAGAGGAGATGTACAGATATTGCTCGGGGACAAACTGATAATCTGTGCGGAGTCAGCGACACAGGGAATGCTCGAAGATGTTAAGGAAATAGAACTTCGCAAGAACCACAGCTGGAACGGTCAGAGGATTGCCGACCTGGATATATCCAGGCAGACATATATTGTTATGGTGGATCGTGATGGCAAGATGATAAAACCTTATGCCGATCTCGTCCTTCAGGAAAATGATAAAGTTCTGGTATTTACAAAGGAAAGCATCAGCAAATATACGAGGAATTTTGCTGTTTAGACCGATGCGTCGGATTTCCAGAAGCCTCTGAAGAAAACCATCAAAACAGGATAGATTTCAAGGCGGCCGCATATCATGAGAAGCCCCATTACCACCTTGCTGAAGGATGAAACATTTTCAACCAGGTCGGACGCGGATGATGCGCCTATGCAGGTGCCCGTACAGGTGAGCATGGACTGGGAGTAGCATAGAGACTCATAGATACCGAGATCAAGAGAAAGGAGCAGTGCTCCGAGTAAATATGTAAGCATGAAAAGAGCGATTAAGAGGTTGACACTGACAGCCCTGTCGCTCTTTATCGGTTTTTTGTCGAAAGTAAGTGTGCGCACGCTGTTAGGATGTATGTGCCTGTACAGCGTATAGGATATGGACTTAAACGCAACAACAAGCCTGGCATCCTTAAATCCTCCGCCGGTCGAAAAGGCAGCGCTTCCTATGAAGAGCTGGAGCAATATGATTATGGTGCAGACTTGAGGCCAGGCTCTCATATCCGTTGCTATGAATCCCGAGGTAGACAGGAATGATACGACCTGAACGGTGGAATTACCGAGAGTTTTCAGAAAATCCTCTGCCGGGTTTGCCATTAATATCAAAACGGTAACTGCAGTTATGCTTAGGGCGATTCGACCCGTCCTGAATTTCAGCTCGCTGCTGTTTTTGATTTCGCTGAATTGCCTCTTGAACAGATATACGAATAACAGGCTGTTCGATGATCCGAGGAAGGCGAATATTGTAAGCACAGCCTTGATATATGCAGGCATGGATATTATCACGGAGTTATTGATGTGATGAAGACCGGCCGATGAGCTGTTTGAAAGAGCGCTCAATAGAGCCGTGTATATTGGCATTCCGCCTGCGGATAAAAGTATGAACTGAGCGAGGGTGAATGCGGCATATATCGCGAAGATTTTACGATAATTACTCCTGAATCCTACATCGTCCTTCAGAAAATCAGGCCCCGGAAATTCAATGCCCGCAAGACTCGCACCGACATAGCGGCGAGACCGAATAACTGACAGGCAGATCAGAACTATCCCCACTCCTCCGAGCCAGTTTAAGACGGATCTGTAAAGCATAATTCCCTCAGGAAGCATAGAACTGAATATGGAACTTGCAGCGGTTCCGGTCCATGATGCACAGGATTCCATGAATGCATCGGCAGCACTTATGCCCGGCACCGCAAAGTAGAATACGAATGATGAACTGAGCACAAGAACGAGCCATGTGAGCAGGACCGTCATATACATTATGCGAGGCCTTATGTCAGTGATGGTTTTTCCGCCGAATGTTCCGAGGAGTAAGCCTGCGCCGACGCACGCGACCGCAGCAGATACCATAGAATATGCGGCAATCTTTTCAGAGAATAAGATGGACGCAATAACAGGAGGAACCGTTGAGAGTCCCGTAACAATCAGTGCGATTGAGATAATATTCAATATGTATCGCCTGTTATCTGCCATTAAGAGTCCTGCTCCTTATCATACCCTGTTAGGATTCATAAAATACTTCGAAAAAACTACAAACAGCGTCACGAGTTCGAGTCTGCCCGCAATCATAACTATGGCAAGCACGAAGGTGTTAAATCCGCTGTAAAAACTGTATGTGCATATCGGTCCGACTTCCTCAAGTCCCGGCCCGACATTGCTGATGCATGATAGGGTGGCCGTGAAGTTCGTTATGATGTCACCCTGACCGCTGAGTGAAATCAGAAGGGTGGCTGTAATCAGCGTGACTATGTACATACTGACAAAACCGACTATGTAAGTCAGTGTGTCAGGCAGAATCTTATGCCTGTCTATGCTGATGTCTTTGACGATGTTGCCGTGAAGATTCTTTTTCGTCTCCCTTACGATCAGCTTCCAAATTGCGAGCACTCTGATGACCTTTACTCCACCCGCGGTGGATGAGCTCGAGCCTCCGATTATCATGAGAATGATAATAATCATAAGGGCAAACGGCGGCCAGAGATTGAAGTCAGTGGTCGCGTAACCCGTGGTGGACATGATGGTCGTTACCTGAAATGCCGCATCGGTGAGGGACTGAAAACCATCGGTATAGGCTCCCTCGCGCAAAAGGGTTACGGTGATGAGAGCAGTGGAGATAAGGGCTATCGAAAGATATAACCTGAACTCCTCGTTTCTGAACATCTTTTTAATACCGCCCTGGATCAGCACGAAGAAAAGTTCAAAATTGGTACCCGCCAGGAACATGAATATGGTGATAATCCATGTGATGTAGTAGCTGTCGAAATGAGCAATGCTGGCTGAATACGTGGAAAAGCCGCCTGTGGCCATAGTCGTAAATGAGTGGTTTGCGGCGTCGTAAAGATTCATACCGCCGAGCATCAGAAGTACGACTTCGGCAAGCGTGAGGATGATGTATGCGATGTAAAGCCTCTGCGCCGTGCCCGTAAAACTCGAGGAGAGTTTAGTAACGGTAGGTCCCGGAGTCTCGGCGGCTGCGATGTTACGCGCCTTTATTCCGAACCTCGGAAGAAGTGCCACGAAGAGCACGATGATTCCCATTCCGCCGAGCCATTGTGACAGCGAACGCCACATCAGTATCGCACGAGGCATCGACTCGACATCATCTATAATAGTCGCTCCTGTTGTCGTAAATCCCGAAGCGGTTTCAAAGAAGGCATCGATGAAATTCGGAATCGAGCCGGTTATCATATACGGGATGCTTCCTATCACGGATGCGACGAGCCATACTGAAGCGACCAAAAGGTATGAGTCGCGAAGCTTGAATTGAAGAGAATTAATATCCGAGCCGCAGACTTTTCTGATTACAAAGCCCACGACGAAACAGAGCAGCATTACAAATGAAAATGCTCTGATGGAAGAGTTCTCCCGATAAATCAGAGCAGTTAAAAGAGGAAGTGCAAAGCACGCCCCCATCAGATTTAAAAAAACTCCGTAAAAGTTAATAATGCGTTTCATATATCCGCAGCAGACTGATTATCTGCTGATACCTATGCGGCCGGTAGGTCTTACCAGCTGCTCTATGTATCCGATTTCAGATACGAGGCAGACTACGATTACGCGGTCTCCGTCTCTGATGATTGTATCTCCGTTAGGAATAAGTGTCTCTCCGCCTCGTCTTATGGCTCCGATGATGACATACTCAGGCAGGTTCAGATCCTTGAGAGGAGTGTTGAGCATGTTGATTCTGTCGGATGCATATATCTCCATGAGTTCTGCCTGACCTTGAAGCAGCACCGATGAGAGCACACGCTTGGAACCTCTCACGGCCCTTAATATGGTGCTTGCCGTTATGTCGAGCGGATTGAGGACTATGTCAATTCCGAGTTTTGCAATCAGTT
>JAFREV010000186.1 GCA_017434685.1 Mogibacterium sp. | reverse complement strand
TGGTCACACATGAACTCGCAAAGAATTGCGGGCTTAATGTTCCGGAAGCACGCCTTGAGAAGTTCTCGAAATACGGCAGCACCTTCCTTACTATGCGTTTCGACCGCGACGGAAAGAGGAGGATCCACTATGCGTCAAGTATGACACTTTTGGGCAAATCCGACGGAGCTTCTGCGCAGGACGGTACGAGTTACCTCGATATTGCAGGTTTTATCAGAGCATACGGAGCCAATCCTAAAAATGATTTGGAAGAACTTTGGTGTCGCATAGTGTTCAGTATGGCTGTGACAAATACCGATGATCATCTGCGAAATCATGCGTTTATACTTTCGAAAAAAGGGTGGACACTCTCTCCTATGTTTGACGTAAATCCTGTTCCGTATGGCAACGAACTCGCACTTAACGTCGATGAACAAGACAACAGGATTTCGATAGAATTGGCATTGAGAACCGCAGGAAAATACGGAATTGATGAAAGGAAGGCGGAGAAACTTGCCAAAGAGATAAACGGAGTCGTGAGTGCAGACTGGGAGAACCTCGCAAAAACTCTCGATATGTCGCGTTCTCAGATAGAGAATATGCGCCCGGCATTCAAAAAATATTTGTGACTAAATGCGAAGTACCTCTATCTATTATTTGTTAGTAGCTTGTTAATTGCCTTATCAACTAAATATAAAAGTGCTGCAGTTAGTATGGCTATAAGAATTGCACCTATGTCAATTGTTCTCCGTCGATTTCTCTTTTCTATTGATAAATGGTCTGGCTTCAGGGAATTTCCTTGCTAGCTCATTTACATCTTCTATGTTGTTCATGTCATATTTTACTGCTCTGTTGTAGTACTTTATATCACTTATCGTCTGTGCTATTGATACCGGAATCATCATTGCTACACTCAGCTTTTCCGTTTCAAGATTTTTAAAATAGATAAGCAGTATCGCAACAGCTATAACAATAGAGCTTGCTTTCAGCCAAATTGGGTCTTTCCATATTCTTCGCCAGTATTTATATTTGCCATAATCTCTGAAACCCCATGCTAAAAACAGGATGGCAACGGCACCGGTAGCACAAACCCATAGCACATCATAGTTAATCATTTTGCCCACATAAAGGATACCCGTAATCAACAAGGTAAGCAGAAATAATACATCTGCTATCACACATACCTTAAGTCTGTTTGTGTATGACATAGTTTCATTTTCTCCTACTAGGTTTCAAGCCTCTTTCTCCGAGTATAGCATGGCAATAATGAAAAGAGCGACCCCCTGTTTATTGGAGTCGCAATTTTGTGACTGGATCGAACCATACTTCGGTGGCAAAACCGCCTCTGTAAAAGTAATAGTTCGGATAAGTCCGCTGTGGTGTCCCAGAGAGGATAGCGTCACTGTCAAGGGCCGTGAAATTCTCTTGGCTCTGCCTGCGACAATTTCACTTCCTCCCTTGACAGCGCCGCGATACGGGTGTTGGGAATAGAGTGTACACCCGGATACGAACCTCCTTCGGAGTTTCTCACCCCTCCTCGAGTAATCAATAAAAATCGACAGACCTGAAGGCCTGCCGATTTTTATTGGTGTCCCGGAGAGGATTCGAACCTCCGACACCCGCTTTAGGAGAGCGGTGCTCTGTCCCCTGAGCTACCGAGACAAGTTGTGCGTGCGAGTGGGATATACCCGCTTTCGCGCTTTGGTATGATAGCACAGTTTCCTTGATATATCAAGGCGGATAGAGTACAATTTTCGTGTATGGGCAGGTTGCAAATAATGGGAATTTAAGCTCGGTTTAAGGCCTGCGGATTACACTAATCGCAACACTTACAGATACAGTGAGGAGTATTATGTACAAAGAGACTTTGAGACAGGTATGGGCTGAGATCGACATGTCGGAATTTGACCACAATGTCAAGGAATTTAAGAACCATGTCGGCGATGTTCCATTGATAGGCGTTATCAAGGCCAACGGCTACGGACACGGAGCGACTGAGTGCGCTAAAGTCCTGAAATTCAACGGAGTGGATCATGTTGCAGTTGCCACTATCGAAGAGGGTATCAACCTCAGAGAGGACGGGATTGAGGGTACAATCGTACTGCTCGGTCTGACACCGGCACAGTGCGTGGACACGGTTATCGAGTACGGACTGACACCTATGGTTATGCACTACGACTACGTTAAGGCTCTTTCCGATGCTGCAGTGGCTGCAGGAGAGGACGACTATAAATGCCTCTTTGCCATAGACACGGGCATGGGCCGTATAGGCTACAGAGTATTTACTGAGGAAGAACGCAAGGAAGCCGTTGAGGCCTTCAAGAAGTTCAGCGAACTTCCGGGCATCAGTATTCCGGGCGTTGTTACTCACTTCTCCACAGCGGATGAAGAGCAGACTGAATACACTGAGCACCAGATCGAGAACTACAATGCGTTTATCGATATGCTCGCAGAAGAGGACATACATCCGAAGAAGATCTGCGCAAACTCCGCGGCTATCATGATGTACCCTGAGGTGCACTTTGATGCGGTTCGTCCGGGAATCGCTCTCTACGGACTTGCGCCGTCGCTTTATCTGAAGGGCAAAGTGCTCGACCTTCATCCGGTGATGACAGTCAAGGCGGAGATTCTGAACCTCAAGACGGTTCCTAAGGGAACATCTGTCAGCTATGGCAGGAAGTTTACTTCAGAGAACGAAGAGACGAAGATTGCCACACTCGGACTCGGTTATGCGGACGGTTATTCAAGGCTCAATAACGGCAAGATCAGCGTTCTCTGCGGAGGCATCAAGTGCCCGGTAGTCGGAAGCATCTGCATGGACCAGATTATGGTGGACGTGTCTGCAGTGCCTGATGTAAAGATCGGTGATGAAATTGTCCTGATGGGCAAACAAGGGGATGAGGAAATCAGTGCTGATGATCTCGCCGGAATCAACGGAACCATCAACTACGAGATTACCTGCTGCTTCGACCTCAGAATTCCAAAGGTATATATAAACTATCCGAAGGGCATGCTCGAAATGGAGAAGTAAGCTTCGGAGACAGAGCGTAAAAGTGTATGGATGCAATTACACAACTTGACGGGAAATTACTCATCGGCATTCAGCAAGCGCTGAATGCCGATTGGCTTACGCCGATAATGAAGGTGATTACGGCGTTTGGTGAATACGGAATCTTTTGGATTCTCGTGTGCCTTGTTCTTTTGGCGTTTAAAAAGACCAGAAGGATCGGTATCATATGCACTCTCTCACTGGCGCTTACTTTTATACTGTGCAACGGTATTATTAAACCACTGGTGGATAGAGAGAGACCGTTCGAATCTTTTTCGGCGGTCCAGCCGTTTTTGCCGCATCCGGGAGATGCTTCTTTTCCGAGCGGACACACTGCTAATGCTATGGGCCCTGCGTGGGGCATGTTCATAGGAAGCCGTGATAGATATGCACCTATGGGATGGCAGGGCGAGGGAGTTCCGGCTCGGACAGTACACAAGTGGAGTATTGCCGCCATCGTGTTGGCGCTTTTGATAGGTTTATCTCGCATGTATCTCGGAATGCATTATCCGAGTGATGTACTGGCTGCGATTCTCGTAGGTATGATGGCCACAACTGTTGTTTATGAATCGGTCAGGAAATACGAGGGCAAACATGGTATTATAGGGGAACATATAAAAAGGAAGACTGATTAAGTTATGGTAA
The DNA here is from genome assembly GCA_017434685.1 of Mogibacterium sp. Taxonomy (GTDB): domain Bacteria; phylum Bacillota; class Clostridia; order Peptostreptococcales; family Anaerovoracaceae; genus Crickella. The sequence continues at coordinate 6,450 of JAFREV010000186.1, read as the reverse complement.
AAATCGGAAACGATTGGGACGAGCTGCTTAAAGACGAATGGGACAAACCATATTACAAAAGTCTGCGCTCGTTTTTAATTGATGAATACAAGACTGAGACCGTGTACCCGCCGGCGGAGGATATTTATACGGCTTTGAAATTGACGCCGTTTTCGGATGTCAAAGTTGTCATACTCGGACAGGATCCGTACCACGAGCCGGGTCAGGCCGAGGGACTCGCGTTTAGCGTGCGCGACGGAGTGCCTAAGCCGCCTTCTCTGGTGAACATATTTAAGGAACTGGCAGAGGACACAGGAACAGAGGCAGGGGAGTCGGGATCGCTGAGACCGTGGGCTGAGCGGGGCGTGCTCCTTTTGAATACGGTGCTGACAGTCAGGGCGCACCAGGCCGGCTCGCACAGGGGAGCCGGCTGGGAGCAGTTCACGGACAGGATTATTGAACTGCTCGCCGCACGAAGCACACCTATGGTCTTCGTGCTCTGGGGCGCCAACGCAATTTCCAAAAAAGACCTCATAATGGAGCACGGAGTCGGACGCCATCTGATCATAAGCGCACCGCATCCGTCACCTCTTTCGGCTTATCGAGGGTTCTTTGGCGGAAGGTATTTCTCGCGCTGCAATTACTTCCTTACAGACAACGGCATCGAGCCCGTGGACTGGAGCCTCAATGCTTGAAAAATCATAGGGTTTTTGGTAACATATGCGGGCATGCATATATGATTTAATGTAGTTTTAAACTTGCTGTGAAAGAATAGAAAAGCAAGTATATGCAAATAGATTTTTGAAAAGAGGAAATAGCAAATGGATAAGAAAAACGAAAAGAAATTCATTCAATCACCTGTAGCAATCATATGCTATGTGCTGGCAGCACTCCTGCTTGTATACGCATGCTACCAGGGTGGAAGCACGGCTAATCAGATCAATGAGTACTATGCGGGTTACGGTATGAGCGCTAAACCGACAGAGTATGTTATGTATGTATTTCAAGCTATGCTAGAGCCTGTATTTCATGCAATCGTAATCTTTATGGTCGGATACATCCTGACTGCAGTCAGAAAACTCGATCCTAAGAATTACAAGACCGCAATAGAGATTGCAGATATGGAAGATGCCAAGAAAGAAGCCAAGGAGAAAAAGCAGGTTGCCAAGGGCGACGCCAAGGCTGCAATGGCAGGACACAAAGTTTCTCACGAAGATTCCGTAAGAGCAGACTTTGCTGAGAGCCTCGATGCTGAACTTAAAGCTGAGGGAAAACCTGCAAAGAGCACAAGCAGAAAGAGTGGCCAGAGCAAGAGCAAGAATACTCAGAATAAGAGCGGGAGCAAGTCCGAATCCGACAAGAGCGGAAGCAAAACAGGAAGCAGCAAAAAAAGCAGCAGCAAGTCCGAAAACGGAAGCGAAAAGAGCAGCAGCAAGAGCGGAAGCAGCAGGAAAAAAACACAGGCTCCTAAGAAGACAGAAAGAAAAGCAGCTGACAAGAAAGATACCAAGATTGAAGATAAGGTCGAAGATAAGATTGAAAACAAGATCGACAGCAGGGCTGAAGATAAAAATGTTTTCAACACGGAAGTCACAGAAGCAAAACCTTTTGACATTGAAAATGACGGCTTCAGCGTAACTGTGAGCGAATCGCAGGGAGGCGAGGAATAATTAAAACAGGGGTATTATGATCGACTGGAAAGAACTCGAATTATCCGACAAAAAACGTATAGAAGAGAATATATGCGCGAGCGGATGCCACGGCGCTGACTACAGTTTTACCAATCTGTACATTTGGCGCGAGGCATATCAGCCTAAGATTGCGTGGTGCGACAGCAGACTCTTGGTTGGTATGCCGGAGTGGAATGTTTATGCGTATCCGAAAGGGGACGGACCTATAGACAACTCCATTGAGCTTTTGCTGGAAGAAGCGCACTCAAGAGGAGAGAAGCTGCTGATCAGAGGCCTCACGGATAAGACGCTCGATGAGTTCCTGCCGAAATATGGCGATTTGTTCGAGATTACAGAGGACCGCGACAATGCGGACTATATATATACTGTAGATAAACTCTGTAATTTGCCGGGCAGACACCTCTCGTCCAAGCGAAACCACATCAAGCATTTCGAGAGAAACGGCGAATGGGAATTCCACAGAATCACTGCGGACGAATGCGGTAAGTATTCATCCTGCAGCGAACGTGAGGAGTACAAGCCGTCATCAATCGAGGAGGCCAAAGCATTCGTAGACGAGTTCTACCGCGAAAAAGACGATCCGGATCTTGCGGCTGAGGCCAAGGCCATAGAGGAGATGTTTGCAAACTATGATACGCTCGGGTTTATAGGCGGATTGCTCTTCCAAAACGGAGTGCCCGTTGCATTTACGGCGGGAACCAAGCTCGATGACGAGGTGTTCGATGTGCACTTCGAAAAGGCTATGCCGGGAGTCGAGGCGGCGTACACGATGGTAAACCGCGAGTTCGCCAGGATGGTTCACGAGGAACTTCCGGATATCGGGGCTTTCAACAGAGAAGAGGATATGGGCATCGAGGGGCTTCGCAAAGCCAAGCTCAGCTACCACCCGGACATCCTGTTGATGAAGTACTTCGCTAAGGAGAAATAAGTTTTCCTTCGATAAAACGAAACAGAATCTTAATGCCGATTATGGAAAAAGAATTCAGACTGAAAACTGCAGATAATAATGAAGAATATGAAGGACTTCGCACTCTTTGGTGCGAAGTTTTTTCTGATGTGCCTTCCTTCGTCGATGCGATGTATGCGAACTTCGGAGAGGATATAACGGGGTATGTTGCAATCGATGAAGAGGGACAAGTAGGCTCCGCGCTTACCTGCTTTAAGTGCGGCAGTTTTGAAGGCAGGGATGTGTATACAAGTTACGCTATCTGTACAGCCGAGGATAAGCGAGGGCTCGGACTTGCGGGCAAGCTGGTAGAAACAGCGCGGGATGATGTGCTGGCAAAGGGCGGAATCTCGCTCATATCTCCGGCCGAACCTTCACTGGAAAAATTCTACGGAGCGCACGGATATGTGCCGTTCTTCTTTGCTGACAAGAAGGTTACTGAAGATGATGACGAGGATTTCATATTCGATTCGGAGGATGACGAGTACGAAAAAATCGAGGCAAAAACTGTGCTTAAACCTCTTAGGTGGGATGAGTATAATGAGTACAGGGAAAGCTTCCTGGAGGGCACTCCGCATGTTAAACTGAACGAGCATATGATGAGGCTTGTGCAGGCGGAGGCTGCGATGCCGGACGGTGAAAGCGGTCTGCTGCTCGTAAACGGCGGAGATGCCATCTGCGCAATGAACGCGGGTGAGGATGGGGCGCTCGAAATCGAAGAGCTCCTGGTAAATCCGATGCTTTCTTCGATCTCATCCGAGATAGCGGATGAGATGGCCTGCAGGATTGCAGCCCATTTCGAGCGAGATACATTGAAATACCGCGTTCCGGGAAGCGCGCATTGCCAGTCAATGGCGGCCGGCCTGACGGATGAAATGATGGATAAGATAAAGGAGGGTGAGCCGGCATATTACGGTTTTCCTGTTGAGTAGACAAAGCAAATAATATATCACCCTGAAAAGCGAAGGGTATTGTCAGTTAAAACACTTACGGAGAAAGGTGGAAAAATGAACATAGTTTGTTTGGATATGGAAGGTGTATTGGTACCTGAGATTTGGATAGCATTCAGTGAGGAAAGCGGAATTGCCGAGTTATCCCGCACCACCAGAGATGAGCCGGATTATGACAAGCTCATGCAGTGGAGAATTGGTGTACTGAAGGAGCACGGACTGAAGCTCAAAGATGTGCAGGATACGATTTCGAGAATCGATCCCCTGCCTGGTGCCAAGGAGTTCCTCGATGAACTCAGATCGATTACACAGGTCATCGTTCTTTCCGACACATTCTCGCAGTTTGCCCAGCCTCTTATGAAGAAGCTCGGCTGGCCGACACTGTTCTGCAATGAACTAATCATCGATGATGAGGGATATATCGCAGACATCAAGATGAGATGCGAGCATTCAAAACTGACCACTGTTCGCGGACTTCAGTCCATCGGATACGATACTATCGCAGCCGGCGACAGCTACAACGATCTCGAGATGATACTCGCGAGCAAGGCGGGTTTCCTCTTCCGCTCAACAGAGCAGATAAAGGCCGACTATCCGCAGCTTAAGGCCTTCGAAGAATACGACGAGTTCCTTGCTGCCATCAAAGGTGCACTATAAAAAGCGGGGTGACTCTCAGGTATGAGCGCCACTAAAGGGTTCGCATGAAATCCCATTCTTAGCATTATCCTATAAAAATGGTAGGAATTACTTGCTTTTGACTTGCAACGGTAGTAGTATAGTGAGGCAAAGAAACACAGCGCCGAATACGGCGTATAAAATGACTTAATAGTATAAAAAAGTATAAAGAAATAAGAAAAAAGGAGAACACGAATATGATTACTAAAGATATGGTTATCGGTGAAGTTATCAACAAGCACCCTGAACTCGTTCGCACATTTTTCGCAAACGGCATGATGTGCATCGGCTGCCCTGCATCTCAGGGAGAGTCCATCGGTGAGGCTGCACAGGTTCACGGACTCGATGCAGATCAGCTCGTAAACGCACTTAACGAGGCACTCGAAGCGTAAGCAAACGAGGGGATGCGACATCCCTGATTTGTTCAGAGAGGTCGCTTTGATTATTAACTAAAGTATAATATTGAAAATGGCAAGAGAATCGCTCTCTTGTCATTTTTCACAGGAAGGACAAGAGAATGTATTTTGAAGTCAGCAAGGAAATGTTTGAAGCGCTCCCGACTTTTACTGTAGGAGTTGTTGCCGTTCAGGGTATAGATAATTCAAAGGAAGTGCCTGCCATTACGAAGATGCTCAAAGAGGCTGCCGAGAATTGCAGGCAGTATTTCGAAGCATCCGGCAATAAAGCAAAGGATGATCCTGTTGTGGTACCATACAGAGAGGCGTTTCGTGCACTCGGCACAAATCCGAACAGATACGCATGCGCCATCGAGGCTCTTATGGACAGAATCGCAAAGGGAAAAGGGATGCCGAGCATCAACCCGGCAGTCGATCTCGGCAATGCGATTTCGCTGAAGCATAAGATTCCGATCGGGGCGCACGATATGTATACTTTTACAAGACCGGATGGAACGGGCCGCGGTGCAGAGGACGCGGGAGTTGAAGTCAGGCCGGCTACCGCCGAGGACCACTTCAGACCCTTCGGCGCGCCTGAAGGCGAGTACGACGATCCCGAAACAGGAGAGATCGTGTACGTATCCGGCCACGAAATCAGAACGCGTCGCTGGGCGTGGAGACAGAGCGAGCAGGGAAAGATGCAGGAGTCGACTTCTGCAGTGTTCTACCCGGTCGACGGATTCTCAGATTTGAATCTCGACGAGATAAAGGCAGCTATGAAGGAGTTTACCGAACTGGTCGCCAACTATTTCGCCAAGTCAGGAAGCCGCTGCACGGTTGCAACCGGCATAGTGGACAAGGATAATCCGCGCTTCGAATTCTAGAGATGCCGCTTGCGCGCTCGTAGAAAGGACATAAAAATGTACGATAAAGACATAAGACAAGACGAAGAAATGAAGAGAACGCTGATCGAAAAAGCGATCGAGGTGCTTCCTAATTCATATGCACCGTATTCGAAATTCAACGTAGCGGCTGCTGCTCTGTTCGAATCCGGTGAAATTTACACAGGCGTTAATGTCGAGAGCGCATCGCTCGGTGCTACAATTTGTGCTGAGAGAAATGCGATATTTCATGCGATTGCACAGGGCGAAAGAAAGCTGCTTGCTGTCGCTGTAGTCGGAGGAAAGAACGGAGTCTACTCGGAGCATCACTGCGTTCCTTGCGGAATTTGCCGCCAGGTGATGAGAGACTTCGCGGACAAGCACGATATGATAGTTTTATCCGCTCAATCACCGGATGATTATCACGAGTACACTCTCGATGAGATCCTGCCTCACAGTTTCGGACCGGAACATTTGGGCTGAAACCGGACGGATAGGATTATCGGGAACAAGCGATTAAACGAGGTGACATATGATAGATACTTCTTTGGTAAACGAAGAATTAATGAAATATTTCAGAGAGATGAGCCCGAGGGACAGAAAGCTCATGTTCGAGGAAATTGAGGGACTCAGTGAAGAGGCTTCGGAATTATGCAGGAAATTGTATAAAGCGAGGTATACAGACCCGAAGGATCCCGAGCACGTTGTGGATAACTGGCTTTGGAAAATGGTATATCTGCCGGGTCTTTATTCCAAGAAATTCTTTTTCAGAGCCGGTATAAAGAGTGAGGCTGACAGGACGGTTAAGGACTTGATGCTGGAAGATACATCCGCGTACAGCGATCTCGAAAAGACTATACTCTATCTGGAATTTCGAAATGTAGCGAAGAGGTATCTCTCGACCTGCGGCAATGAAAACTACGCAAGCAAGAT